>DAIMZB010000052.1:10124-10972 GCA_036734185.1 Thiobacillaceae bacterium
CCGCCACGCCCCAGACCGGCTGTCTATTCATCAAACTTCGTTTTCTTCCACCGGGCTGTGCTCCCGGCAGATCTTGCTGACCTCGCGGCTGGAGAGTTTTTCCTTGGTCAGGCCACACACATAGCTGCGCGGGCCGATATGCAGGTTATGGCGGCAGGTCACGCACACGCCAAAAGTCCGTTGGCCGCTTTTGCCCTGCAGCGCCCCCAGGGCTTCTTTCAGCACCTTGGTCGCCGAGCTCAGCCTCGCCGGGCTGGCGGCTTGCAGGGCGTCGCGCCAGGTATTGGCCAGCCCCAGTTCCTTCAGGACCTCCTTCCCTTTTTCCGTCAGGGTCAGCCGTACCACCCGGCCATCCTTTTCGTCGGCGTGGCGGGCGATGAGCCTGCGCCGGGCAAGCAGCAGCAGGCTTTGCGATACCGTGCCCTTGGTCAGGCTCAGGTACTCGGCCAGCGCCTGCGGCGTATTGCTGTAGCGGTTGGCTTCGTTCAGGTAGAGCAGGGCTTGCAGGTGTATGGGCTGCAGGCCCTGGGCAGTGCCGGCCTGGCGCAGCTCCACGCGCAACAGATTGCCCAGCCGTTCCACGGTGTCCAGCAAGATCAAGGCTTGGTTTTTCATGGCGCCTCCCCCGGGCTTGTCGGCAAGGTTTGAGAATAACACGCCTCCCCCTAAAATGGTATCGACACGAAACGTATCGTATCGATACTTTATTTGAGGTGTGGGGGCGGAATCGCTGTCGAGCCTGCCCAGGAAGCCAAAAAGCCGGCGAATGGGCGGATTGATGGCTGGTTATTCGGGCGAGCGAGGTGCGGGCGTGTCGTGTCGAGTCAGTTGGGGGACGGGCAGCGGGC
>DAIMZB010000053.1:0-10938 GCA_036734185.1 Thiobacillaceae bacterium
GGATGGAGGGCATAGCCGCCCAGCAGCCGCTTCTGCCACAACTCCCGCACGCGCTGGGCGGTGCGCCCGGTGTGCACCGTGTCCGAGGGCACGCCGCAGGCGGCGAGCAAGTCCTTTACCGCGCGCTCGAATGCCGGGGCATCAAAGCTGCCGGTCTGGGGGATGCCGTAACCCGAGGGGCGGGCGCCGCCATGGTGGTCGGCATCGCCATTGCAGCAGGCGTGGTCGTCGGCCATTACTTGAACACCGATTTCAGGAAATCCAGGGTATGCGCCCAGGAGCTCTGGTCGGCGTGCGCATCGTATTTCAGCGGCAGGCCAAATTTCTCGCCAAAGGCATCGGCGCCGGGATTGGTAAAGCTGTGCTTCACGCCAGGGTAGGACACCAGTTGCCAGTCGGCCTTGGCATTGGTCATCTCGTTCTTGAAGGCCTCGATATGTGCGGGCGGCACCATGGGGTCGGCTTCACCGGTGAACACGCGCACCTTGGCCTTGACCGCGCCGGGTTTCGCCGGGGTGTCGGTCATGAGCATGCCATGGAAGCTGGCCACGCCTTTCAGCGGCTCGCCGGCGCGCGCCATGTTGAGCACGACCGCGCCGCCGAAGCAGTAGCCCAGTGCCGCGATCTGGCCGCGCTTGACTAGGGGCTGCACATCAAGAAACTTGCGCGCGGCATCGAAGCGGGCGCGGGAAAGCGCCGGGTTCTTGATCACCGACCCGGACAGTTCGCCGGCATCCTTGGGATGGTCGACGGTTTTGCCGTCACCGTACATGTCCATCGCCAGCGCCATGTAGCCAGCTTCTGCCAGCATATTGGCGCGCTTTTTGGCGTAATCGTTCAGGCCCCACCATTCGTGCACCACCAGCACGCCAGGGCGCTTGCCCTTGATGGCATCGTCATAGGCCATGTAGCCCTTCATCTTGACGCCGTCGGCGACATATTCGACGGTCTTGCCGACCACGGCAGCCTGGGCGGCAATGGGCAGCAACAGGAACAAAGACAATAGCCACTTCATAGTTTTTCTCCTTGTATGACGGGTTAAGGAAAGATAGCACCAGTCGATGAAGCTTGCCTACCTCATAGAAACAGGACCAGCAGCTCGTTCAGGAATCGACGGCCCCTGAGGGTGGGGCGCAGCGTGTTTGCGCCGCGCTCGACGAGCCCCTTGTCTTCCGCCGCTTTCAGGCTGGCCAGGCAGGCTGTCAGGGGCAGGCCGGTGTGCTGGGCGAACAGCGAGGCAGGAATGCCCTCGTTGAGGCGCAGCGCGTTCATCATGAATTCGAAGGGCAGCTCGCCGGGCGCGAGCGTCCGGGTTTCGGCGATGTGTTCGCCGCGTTCGATGGCCTGCATGTATTGTGCGGGATGCTTCATGCGCATTTGCCGGACGATGCGGTCGTGGAAAGATAGCTTGGAATGCGCGCCCGCACCGATGCCGAGGTAGTCGCCAAAGGTCCAGTAATTGAGGTTGTGGCGACAGCGATGGCGAGGCCTGGCAAACGCTGAAGTTTCGTAGTGATCAAAGCCGGCATCTGTCAGCCGCTCCTCCAGCCACGCCTGCATGGCTGCAGCAGCGTCGTCGTCCGGCAAATTGGGCGGCGGGGCATGACCAAAAGCGGTATTGGGTTCGAGCGTGAGGTGGTAGCAGGACAAATGCGGCGGCGCGAAGGACAGCGCGGTTTCGATGTCGGCTTCGAGCATGCCGGGTGTTTGCCCGGGCAGGGCGTACATCAGGTCGAGGTTGAAGGTGTCGAAGGTCTCTGCGGCCAGCTCCGCCGCCTGCCTGGCCTCGGTTGCACCATGGATGCGGCCGATACGGCGCAGCAGGTCGTCGTCAAAGCTCTGGATGCCCAGCGATACGCGGGTGATGCCTGCATCGTGGTAGCCCCTGAATCGACCTGCCTCCACGGTGCCAGGATTGGCCTCCAGCGTGATCTCGGCCAGCGGCTCGAGTTGGGTCAGTGCGCGCACGCTGGCGAGGATGCGGTCGATGCCCTCGGGCGAAAACAGGCTGGGCGTGCCGCCGCCGAAAAAGACCGATTGGATTTTGCGGCCCCATATTTCGGGCAGGGCGAGTTCTAGGTCGCGTGTGAGCGCATCGATGTAGGCTGTCTCGGGAATGTTGTCCAGTGCATGCGAGTTGAAATCGCAATAGGGACACTTTTTCACGCACCAGGGCAGATGGATGTAAAGCGCGAGCGGCGGCGGAGTGGTCAGCCCCGCACCTGCGCGCATCAGGGGTTTGATTTCCACGTGCCTCGTTGCCACAGCCAGAGATAGATCGGTAGATTGATTGCCAGCACCAGGCTGGCCAGTAGGTATTGCGCAGCCGCTGTTAGGGTCTCGGGATAGATCAGCGGAATCAGGTAATGTTCAATGAATCCCCCGGTGTAGCCCGCCTCGCCGGAAAGCTTGCGGAAATGGTTTTCCAGCGGCGTCAGCGGGCAGGTCCAGCCCATCAATTCGACCAGCACGCCCCAGACAAGCGCGGGCAGGTGCAGCCATGCGATAGGCCGCTGCCAGCGCACAAGCAGACCGCCTGCCACGACAAAGAGGATGAAGGCCAGGTGCAGCAGGACGAGAGTGTTTGCCAGCAGCCAGTTGTTCACATGCTCAAGTGTTGCGCAGTTTTCCGACCAGGATTTCCAGCGCCTGGCCGCGGTGGCTGATGGCGTTCTTGTGGTCGGGGTCGAGCTCGGCGCCGGTCTTGCCAAATTCCGGCAGAAAGAAATAGGGGTCGTAGCCGAAGCCGTTCTCGCCGCGCGGGGTGTCGATGATCTCGCCGTGCCAGCTGCCTTCTGCAATCAGCGGCTGTGGATCGTCGGGATGCTGCACCAGCACGATGACGCAGTAGTAATGCGCCTTGCGGTTGGATTCCCCAGAGAGCGCGGCGATGAGCTTCTCGTTGTTGCGCTGGTCGGACTTGGGTTCACCCGCGTAGCGCGCGGAATAAACGCCGGGTGCGCCGTTGAGCGCATCGACGCAAATGCCGGAATCGTCCGCCAGTGCCGGCAGCCCGGTATGCAAGGAGGCGTGGCGCGCCTTCGCGAGGCAGTTCTCGATGAAGGTCACGTGTGGTTCAGGGCATTCGGGCACGCCAAAGTCGGATTGCGGCACGACGCTGAATTCCATCGGCTCCAGGATGCGGCGGATTTCCCGCAGCTTGCCGGGGTTGCCTGACGCGATCACGATTTTTTTCATGCAGCCTCCAGTGCGGCTTTCTGGGCCGTGGCAAGCTGGCGAATGCCGGCTTCGGCCAGGTCCAGCAGGGCGTTGAGTTCCTTGCGCGGGAAGGTCGCACCTTCGGCGGTGCCCTGGACTTCGATGAGGCCGCCGCTGCCGGTCATGACCACGTTCATGTCCGTGTCGCAGTCGGAATCCTCGACGTAGTCGAGGTCGAGCACTGGCACGCCTCGATAGATGCCGACGGAGACCGCGGCCACCTGGTCGGTGAGCGGCGACTCGCTGATTTTCCCCTGGGCCAGCAGCCAGCTCGCCGCGTCGGCCAGGGCAACCCAGGCGCCAGTGATGCTGGCGGTGCGGGTGCCGCCGTCGGCCTGTATGACGTCGCAGTCGATATGGACGGTGCGCTCGCCGAGCTTTTTCAGGTCCACCACGGCGCGCAGGCTGCGCCCGATCAGGCGCTGGATTTCCTGGGTGCGGCCGGATTGCTTGCCGCGCGCGGCCTCGCGGTCGGTGCGGGTGTTGGTAGAGCGCGGCAGCATGCCGTATTCCGCGGTGACCCAGCCCTCGCCGCTGCCTTTTTTGTGCGGCGGAACTTTTTCCAGCACGCTGGCGGTGCAGATGACCTTGGTGTCGCCGCATTCGATCAGCACGGCACCCTCGGCGTGGCGGGTATAGGAACGGGTGATGCGGATCTGGCGCAGGGCGTCGGGGTTGCGTCCGCTGGGGCGATGGCTCACTGTGAACTCCTCGTGGAAAGGGGCAATTTTAGCAGGCGGCAACGCCGTCCGCGGCCCCAGACAGAGGGTCAGGCGTTATTGGCCCCGCTGATTTTCTTGATGGCTTCCTGGATTTCGGCGATGGCGCGCTCGATCTCGTCGTCGGAGATGGCGGGGGCGCGGCTGGGCTCGGGTTTCTTGATCTCGGTGGTGAAGGCGTATTCAGGCAGCGACAGGGTAGAGATGGCCTCCACGCCGGGCCGGCGCGATTCGCCCCAGGTCATGGCCACGAGCGACAGGTTGTCGCCCTTCTCTCCGCCACGGAACTCGGCGTGGTCCATGAGATGGCGCACGCCATCCTCCAGCGAGTAGGAGTGCAGGATGGCGGCGATTTCCGGAATGCTGACGGAACCCCAGATGCCGTCGGTGCACATGATCAGGGTGTCGCCGTCCGTGATCGGCGTGGGCGGGGCGCATTCGACTTCGGGCGCCACATAACCGCCCAGGCAGTTGCTGACACGATTGCGGTTGGGGTGATGGATGCTTTCCTCTTCGGTGATGAGGCCGTCCTTGACCATGCGCGCCACCGCGGTGTGGTCGAGGGTGCGCGCGATCAGCTTGCCGTCGCTGAAGAAATACAGTCGGGAATCGCCGACGTGCGCCCAGTAGGCGGTGTTGTCCTGCACGATCGCGGCAACGCAGGTGGTATGGGGGATTTCCAGCAGGTCGTGCTCCACCGCATAGTCGTTGATCGCGTAATGCGAGCGCTGGATGACATCCTCGAGGAAGCGCAGCGGATCGCCTACGCGCGGGTTGGCGACGCGCTGAAAATAGTCGGTCAGGGTCTGCACGCAGATGTGCGCGGCCAGCTCGCCGTGCATGTGGCCGCCCATGCCGTCGGCCACTACCATGAGCAGCGAGTCGCGGCTGTAGGAATAGCCGACCCTGTCCTGGTTGTTCTTGCGCCCGCCTTGCCGGGAAGCCTGGTAGATGGTGAATTTCATGATGCTTCGCTCAGAAAATCTCTTTGTTCAGGGAGCGCTTTATGGAGCTTAGCAAAGAAGGCTTGCCCAACTGCAGAGCGGAGTCGTCCATCAGGCGCTTTTGCAGGGCAAACACGCTCTGCGGCCGTTCCATGTAGTTAAGCTGCATGCACCAATCCACGGTTTCCAGAAGCTGACTCGAATACTCCCCCACCCAGGCACGGGCCGCCGGCGTGAGCTTGTCGTTCAGCAGGCGGGCATCAGCCGCCTGTGGCGGCAGGCCGGCCAGGCAAGCGTAAATGCTGGCGCCGGTGCTGTAAATATCGGTCCAGGGACCGAGCCGCTCGCGGTTGTGGTATTGCTCGGGCGCGGCGAATCCCGGCGTGTACATTGGCTGCAGGCGCAATTCCTCCTGATTGAGGGTCTGGCGCGCCGCGCCGAAGTCGATCAGCACTGGCGATCCGTCCTGGCGAATGTAGATGTTGGAGGGTTTGATGTCCAGGTGCAGCAGCTTGTGGGTGTGCACCTCGCGAAGCCCGGTCAGCATCTGTGCGAACACGCGCCGGATGAAGCTCTCGCTGATGTTGCCGCGATGGGCCTGGATGTACTGTTGCAGGGTGCGGCCGCGTTCGTACTGCATCACCATGTAGACGGTGTCGTTGGCGCGAAAGAAGTTGGTCACGCGCACCACGTTCGCATGGTTGATCTTGGCAAGCGTGCGGCCCTCCTCGAAGAAGCACTTCATGCCATGGCGGAAGATGTTGCGGTTGTCGTCGGAGCTGGCCTCGACCACCACGGAGCCGGCGGTGCGCAACACTAGTGCGCCGGGCAGGTATTCCTTGATGGCGAACAGGTTGTTCTGGCCGTCCGTGGCAAGGTAGACCATGCTGAACCCGCCGCCGCCGATCTTGCGCACGATGGTGTATTCGTTCAGCCGGTAACCGTTGGGCAGCGCCTGATTGGGTTGGGTCGCCATAAATGAAACCAAGTGAAAACTGTTATCATCCAGTCGCGGCGCGAGGTGCCGCCCGATACCTATCCGCCAGCCCAGGAACATCCCCGATGATCTACAGCATGACCGGCTACGCCACTCACACCGCCACCGTGGGCAAGGCGCTGGTCACCATCGACTTGCGTTCAGTCAATCAGTGCTACCTGGAAATCGGGTTCCGCCTGCCCGACGAACTGCGGGTGCAGGAAGCCGCCATTCGCGAAGCCATTGCGCAGCGCCTGTCGCGCGGCAAGGTCGAATGCCGCATCAGCCAGACGCAGTTGCCCGAGGCTGCTCTGGATATCGGTTTGAATGAGGCAGTTCTTGAGTCCCTGGCGCGCTGGCAGGAAGAAATACGCAGGCGATTCCCAGATGCTCCGCCGCTCGGCGTGGCCGAGATCCTGCGCTGGAATGGCGTGCTGGGCCCGTCCGTTGCCGAGGCAGCAGATGTGACTCAGGGATTGCTGGCGGCCGTGGCTGCGGCGCTCGACGATCTGGCCGCCAGCCGCCGCCGCGAGGGGGAGAAACTGGCGCAGCACATTGCAGATCGGCTGGAGCGGGCCGAAGCGCTGATTGGCGAGGCCGCCAGCCTATTGCCCGGCATTCTTTCCGCCTACCAGGAAAAGCTCGCCACCCGGCTCAAGGACGCACTTGGCGAAGCGGGCAGCGATCGGCTGGCGCAGGAATTTGCCCTCTTTGCGCAGAAAATCGACGTGGACGAGGAGCTGTCGCGCTTTTCGACGCACATCAAGGAAGTGCGCCGCACCCTGGACAAGGGTGGGGTGGTCGGCAAGCGCCTGGATTTCCTGATGCAGGAGCTGAACCGCGAAGCCAATACACTGGGGTCGAAATCGGTGTCGGGGGAAACCACCCGCATTTCGGTTGAGCTCAAGGTGTTGATCGAGCAGATGCGCGAACAAATACAGAATATCGAGTAAAACATGAGCCAAGGAGTCTTGTACGTCGTGGCCGCGCCTTCGGGCGCGGGCAAAACCAGCCTGGTCAAGGCGCTGTTGCAGAAGGACACGGCCATTCGGCTGTCGGTGTCCTATACCACGCGGGCGCCGCGGCCCGGCGAGACGAACGGGGTGGATTACCACTTCGTCAGCGTCGAGCAGTTCAGGCAAATGGCCGAACGCGGCGAGTTCCTGGAAAGCGCGGAGGTCTACGGCAACTACTACGGCACTTCACAGGCCTGGATCGCCGGGGAAATCGCGGCCGGCCGCGACATCCTGCTGGAAATCGACTGGCAGGGCGCGGCCCAGGTCAAAAAGCACTTTCCCGAGGCGGTGACCGTGTTCATTCTGCCGCCGTCCATCGAGGCGCTGCGCCAGCGCCTGTCCAGCCGCGGCCAGGACAGCCAGGCGGTCATCGACAAGCGCATGGCGGCGGCGCGCGATGACATCAGCCATGCCGGGGCGTTCGAATATATAATCGTCAATGATGACTTTGACCAAGCCCTGCTGGATTTCATTGCAGTGGTGAGGGCGTCGCGGCTTGTCACGGTTCGGCAGGCGCGCAGGCTCGCACCATTGTTCGATCGCTTCAGCCGGGGATGAACCAGGGAGTTGAACGTGGCACGCATTACAGTAGATGACTGCATGGCAAGAATCGGCAACCGTTTTGAACTGACGCTGGCAGCGACTTACCGCGCGCGGCAGCTGGCGCAGGGCTCGCAGCCCATGGTCGAAAGCCGCGACAAGCCGATCGTCACGGCATTGCGCGAAATTGCAGCCGGCAAGGTGGGACTTGAAATCCTCAACCGGGGCAAGGCCTAATCCTCCGCCGACCAGCACGCAACACCCCTCAGCCGGCACCCGCGCATCGGCTGATTTCTCCGCACTTGCCCCACAGCTGGTTTACCTTCCGCCGGCTGACATCGAGCTGGTGCGGGATGCTTTCTACGTCAGCCGCGACGCCCATGCCGGGCAGTTCCGCAAAAGCGGCGAACCCTACATTTCCCACCCGCTTGCCGTAGCCGGCATTCTGGCCGACTGGCACCTGGATGCCCAGGCGCTGTCAGCCGCGCTGCTGCATGACGTGGTGGAGGATACCGCCGCCACCGCCGAAGACATCAAGGCGCGTTTCGGCAAGGCGGTCGCGCACCTGGTCGAGGGCGTGTCCAAGCTCGACAAGCTTTCTTTCGCCAGCGAGGAGGACGCGCAGGCGGAGAACTTCCGCAAGATGCTGCTGGCGATGGCGCGCGATGTGCGGGTCATCCTGATCAAGCTGGCCGACCGTCTGCACAACATGCGCACCCTGGGTGACTTGTCGGCGGAAAAACGCAAGCGCATCGCTGCCGAAACCCTGGAAATCTATGCGCCCATCGCCAATCGGCTGGGCCTGCACACGGTATTCCAGGAACTCGATGATCTGGGCTTTCGCTATCTTTACCCCACGCGCCACCGCGTGGTGATGAAGGCGGTGAAGGCGGCGCGCGGCAACCGCCGGGAACTGGTGGAGAAGATTCGCGAAAACATCCAGGAAAAGCTCGACCAGGCCGGTGTAGAGGCTACGGTCACCGGGCGCGAGAAACATCTCTACAGCATTTACAAGAAGATGCAGGACAAGAACCTCGGCTTCACCGAGGTGTTCGACATCTACGGCTTCAGGGTGGTGGTGAGGGACATCCCTTCCTGCTACCTGGCGCTGGGTGCGCTGCACGCCCTTTACAAGCCGATCCCCGGCAAGTTCAAGGACTATATTGCCATTCCCAAGGCCAACGGCTACCAGTCGCTGCACTCGATCCTGTTCGGGCCGCAGGGCACGCCGATCGAAATCCAGATCCGCACCCAGGACATGCACCGTTTCGCCGAAACCGGCGTGGCCTCGCACTGGATGTACAAGAGCTCGGATACGGCCCTGTCAGACGTGCAGCAGCGCACCCACCGCTGGCTGCAGTCGCTGCTCGACATTCAGGCCGACAACAAGGATTCGCCCGAGTTTCTGGAGCACGTGAAGGTCGACCTCTTCCCGGATGATGTCTACGTCTTCACCCCCAAGGGCAAGATCATGGCGCTGCCGCGCGGCGCGACGGCGGTGGATTTCGCCTTCGGCGTGCACACTGATGTCGGCCGCCACTGCGTGGCGGTGAAGATCAATCATGAACTGATGCCGCTCAGGACCGAGCTCAGGAACGGCGACCGCGTCGAGATCATCACGGCGGCCAATGCCGCGCCCAATGCGGCGTGGCTGAATTTCGCCGTCACCGGCAAGGCGCGCTCGCACATCCGCCAGTTCCTGCGCACCGCCAAGGCCGAGGAGTCGGCGCAGCTCGGCCAGAGCCTGCTGGAAAATGCGCTGAAGGCGCTCAACCCGGAAGCGCCTTCGCCTTCGCCGGTCCTGTTGCAGAAGCTGCTGCGCGAAATCAACTGCAAGTCCACCGATGAGCTGTACGCGGAAATCGGGCTTGGCCGCAAGCCGGCCATGGTGGTGGCCCACCAGCTGCTACATCTCATGGGCGATGAAACGGGCCGCGCGCCGCACCCGATGTCGGTCACCATACGCGGCACCGAAGGCGTGCCGGTGGAGCTGGCGTCCTGCTGCCATCCCATTCCCGGCGACCCGATCCTGGGCTTCATCCACAAGGACCGCGGCCTCATCATCCATACCCACGACTGTCCTGCCATCCACAATTTCCGGTCCGATCCGGACAAGTGGCTGGATGTCGAATGGCAGGCCGCGCCCGGCAGCCTGTTCGATGTCTCGATCAGGCTGGTGGTGGCCAACCAGCGCGGCGTGCTGGCGCACGTTGCCGCAGCCATTTCCGAACAAGGTTCCAATATCGGCAATGTGGCCATGGAGGAAGAGGACGGCAGCCCCTACACCGCGCTTTACTTCACGCTGAAGGTGGAAGATCGCATGCACCTTGCCCGCATCATGCGGGCGCTCCGCCAGTTGCCGGAAGTTGTGAGGATCTTCCGTATCAAAGGCCGCAAGGAAGGCCAGTAACTCGCTATGGCCGGACTGGGAAATTGAATTTGACCGAGTAAATAGACATATGAAAAAAACCATTATTTCCACTTCCAGCGCGCCCGCCGCCATTGGCACCTACTCCCAGGCTGTCAAGGTCGACGACACGGTCTACCTGTCCGGGCAGATCGGCCTGGAGCCTGCCTCCATGCAGATGGTCGAGGGCATCGAGGCGCAAATCCATCAGGTGTTCAAGAACCTGGCGGCGGTGTGCGAGGCGGCCGGCGGCTCGCTGTCCGGCATCGTCAAGCTAAACGTGTTCCTGACCGATCTCGGCAACTTCGCCAAGGTCAACGAAATCATGGGCCAGTATTTTCAGCAGCCTTACCCAGCGCGTGCTGCGGTCGGCGTGGCCAGCCTACCGCGCGGCGCGCTGGTCGAGGCTGACGGCGTGCTTGTCCTGTAGCGGTGGGTTTCTCCTTCCCCGTTTCGCCTGCGGTCAAAGCCAGGCTTGAGAAACTGGGGCTGTATGGCGATGCGGACCTCGCGCTGCATCTGCCGCTGCGCTGGGAAGACGAAACCCGTCTGACCGCGATTCGCGACTTGATCCCGGGCCGGCCCGCCGTTGTGCAGGCCAAGGTGATGCAGGCAGAAGTGCTTTATCGCCCGCGCCGCCAGCTGGTCGCGACGGTAGCCGACGAGGGCGGCGAACTCATCATCCGTTTCCTGAATTTCTATCCCAGCCAGGTGCAGGCGCTCACACCCGGGCGGCTGTTCCGCATTGCCGGCGAAGTGCGCGGTGGATTCTTCGGCCTGGAAATGGTGCATCCGCGCTGCCAGCCGGTGCAGCCAGACACGCCGCTGCCCGATCGCCTGACCCCGGTTTACCCCACGACCGCCGGCCTTGGGCAGGCGAGCCTGCGCAAACTGGTCGACAAGGCGCTGCACGCTGTCGACCTCACCGAAACGCTGCCGCAGGAAACCTATGCCGGCATGGACTTGCCGGATTTCTCCGAGGCCCTGCGCCAACTGCATCGCCCCGATACCGGCATGTCGCTCATGCAGCTGGAGTCGCGCGATCATCCGGCCTTCAGGCGGCTGGCGTTCGATGAAATGCTGGCCCAGCAATTCTCGCTGCGACTGGCGCGGGAAG
>DAIMZB010000054.1:0-10902 GCA_036734185.1 Thiobacillaceae bacterium
GAAACCGAGATTGTCGGGCTCGGCGGGCGAGCCAATGCAGAGGACGCGGACGGGGGGATGGATATGGACACTCATGGGCGGTGGATTCTCAGTTGCAGGAAATGGGTGGCGCAGGAAATGCAGGGGTCATAGTTGCGAATGACGGTTTCCGCATGTTGCCTGATTTTATGCTCAGGCTGGTCGAGTCCGAAAGTATTGAGCGAGCTGCGAAGGTCCGCTTCCATGCGCGCCTGGTTCTGGCTGGTGGGCGGCACGATGCGGGCGCTGACGAGGCTGCCGCTGGCGTCCAGTTCGTAGCGGTGCCAGAGGATGCCGCGCGGCGCTTCGCTGGCGCCGAAACCCACGCCTGGGCGCGGCGGGGCTTCAAGGTAAGGCATTTCACTCGGTTCGTAGGCGCGCAGCAAACGGACAGCCTCGACAAGCGCGGCATGGATTTCCAGCGCGCGCGCGACGATGCTATGGAAGATATTTCTTGAAGGGAAGCGCACGCCGGTGGCGTCGAGGAGCTTGAGCGTGGCTGTGGGCAGCTGGTCAAGGTTGAGGTTGATGCGCGCAAGCGGGCCGACCAGATAATCGCTGCCGCGGTGATGGCAGTGCAGGGCAGTGGAGTGGGGCACATGGCTTTCCTGGAACTCGCTGTCGAATTCCGCAATGCCGATATCGAGTCCGTGATCGGAGACGATGCGGCCCTGGGTGATGGGGTATTCGCCGGCCTTGCCCAGCGACACGCATTCGAAATCCTGCGTTTCGTCCGGCAGCGGCAGTGAAGCCGTCCACCGCGCCAGCGCTTCGGCATCCGGCAGCAGCGCTTCCAGTTCTTCGCGCAACTTCGCGGCGGCGGTGCGGGAGGGGGCGTGCCAGAACCCGCCTACGCGCACACCCACCGGATGCACCGAGCGGCCGCCGAGGAAGGAAATGATGGCATTGCCGGCGGCCTGGATTTTCAGGCCGCGTCGCACGATCTCGGGATGCTTCCCGGCCAGATCGATGGCGTTGGCAAAGCCCAGAAAATCCGGCGCGGCCAGCAAGTGGATGTGCAGGCTGTGCGACTCGATCCATTCTCCGCAATAGAACAGCCGGCGCATGTCGCGTATCCATGGCGTGGGTTCGATGCCAAGGATGGATTCCAGCGCCTGCATCGCACTCATCTGGTAAGCCACCGGGCAGATGCCGCAGATGCGCGCAACCATGTCAGGCACTTCGAGATGGCTGCGGCCTTCGAGAAATTTCTCGAACAGGCGCGGCGGTTCGAAAATGCGCAGCGCGAGCTGGCTGATTTCACCATTCTCGATGCTGAGATCGAGCGCGCCCTCGCCTTCGACACGGGCGAGCACGGGAACACTGAGATTGACCGTGCGCTTATTCATCCTGGTACTGCCGGCCGATGTCGGCGAAGGGCTGGGCCGTGGAGGTGATGAACAGGAAGCGGCGCGCGACATCGCGTTTGCTCAATCCGGACTGCTCGAAGTGCCTGGCCATGGACGCGGCATTGGGCAGCTCGGCCGGGCCGAAACAGCCATAGCAGGCGCGGCCCACGCCGGGGCACAGCGCCCCGCAGCCAGTGCGGGTGACCGGGCCCATGCAGGACGCGTTTTGCGTCACCATCACGCAGGCCTGGCCGCGGCGCTTGCACTCGACGCACACCGGCTCGCCCGGGTTGACGGGGGTGACGCCGTTCAAAAGGTTTGCCGTGGCGCCCAGGACCTGCTCGGTGGTGACGGGGCAGCCCCAGATTTCGAGGTCCACTTTCACGTGCGCGGAGATCGGGCGTGATTCCGGCAGGCTTTCGATGTATTGCGGGCTGGCGTAGAGGTCGGCCACCCAGTTCGCGGCTTCCTTCACGCCGTTTCGCAAGGCCTGCAGGCCGCCCGCGGTGGCGCAGGCGCCGAGGGTGACGAGGTATTTCGCTGACGCACGCACGGCTCGGATGCGCTCGATGTCGTGCGGCGTGGAGATGCTGCCCTCGACGAAGGCGATGTCGGCCTCGGCCAGGGGATCGACCCAGCCGGCCTCGGCGAAGTGCACGATGTCCACCCTTTGCGCCAGCATGAGCAGGGCCTCGCCGGCATTGAGGAAGGCGAGCTGGCAGCCGTCGCAGGAGGCGAATTTGTGCACGGCGATGCGCGGGCGCTGTGTGTTCGTGTTTCGGACTGTCACAGGCCGCCCCTTTCCAGCAGCGCCTTCACTTCCGGGTAGGCAAACACCGGCCCGTCCTTGCAGACGAACTTTCCGCCCAGCTGGCAGTGCCCGCACAGGCCCAGCGCGCATTGCATGTTGCGCTCGATGCTCACGTGGATGTCGGCTTCGCTCATGCCGCGCGCTCTCAGTGCCTTTGCTGCCGCCACCATCATGCCCTCCGGCCCGCAGATCATGCAGACGGCGCGGGCGGGATCGAAGTCGGCCTGTGCCACGAGGTCGATTGGGCTGCCCACGTGCCAGGGCCAAAGCGCTTCGGTGGAATTCGCCGCAATCAGCACCTGGGTATCCGGCGCCAGTGCCCAGCGCTCGTAGGACGCGCGCCAGATGAGGTCGTGGCTGTGCTTCACGCCCTGCAGGATGATGAGGCGCCTGAAGCGTTCACGCCGCTTCAGCACATAGTGGATCACGGCCATCACCGGCGCGCAGCCGAGGCCGCCGGTGACGATGAGAACATCCCCGCCTTCGGCCTGATCAAGCGGCCAGCCGCGACCGTAGGGCCCGCGCAAGCCGACTTCATCGCCAGGCTTGAGGTTTGCCAGGGCACGGGTCACGCGGCCGACGGCACGAATGGTGTGGGCGAAATCGTCGCGTTCTTCCGGGTCGGACGAGATCGAAATCGGCACTTCGCCCGCGCCGGGCAAGTAGACCATGTTGAACTGGCCGGGCCGGAAGCGATAGCCGTCCTGCAAAGCCGGATCGTCAAAGCGCAGGCGCAGCGTGAAGATGTCATCGGACTCCTGGGCGCGATCGACGATGCGGGCGAACTGCGGCGGGTGTGGCGAATGAATCATTTGAGCAGCGCCGCAGCCTCTTCGGTGATGTCGATGCCGACGGGGCACCACGCAATGCAGCGGCCGCAGCCGACGCAGCCCGAGCGCCCGAACTGGTCGTGCCACGTGGCGAGCTTGTGTGTGAGCCACTGGCGGTAGCGCTGGCTGGTTTCCGGCCGCAATTGCTTGCCGTGGATGTAGCCGTGCCGCTCGCCGAAGCACGAATCCCACTCGCGGGCGTGCAGGCTGCTGTGGCCATCGAGTTCGGGCTGTTCGGTTTCGGCGTGGCAGAAGCAGGTCGGGCAGACCATGGTGCAATTGCCGCAGGCGAGGCAGCGCTCGGCGACCGCCTGCCAGCGCGGGTGGTCGAGGCGCGTCATCAGGCTGTCGCGCAGGTGCGTGCCTGGAATGGCGCGGGTCTGGCTTTCGGCGGCACGCTGGATGGCGGCAGCGGCGCTCCCGATCCTTTCGGGCTGTGCCTCCTGCATTGGCAAGGCGGCGAGCATGTGTTCGCCCTCCGCGCTGCCGGCTTGCGCCACAAACCCGTCATCAAGCTCGGTCAGCGCGATGTCGAAGCCCGAATCGGCCTGCGGGCCGTCGCCGGTGGACGCGCAAAAACAGGTGGCGGCCGGATGGGTGCAGTTCACCGCGACCAGCAGCATGCCCTCGCGGCGGACGCCGTAATGGGAGTCAGGATAGGGGCCGCCGAGGAAGTGGCGGTCCTGGATGGCCAGTGCAGCAAGGTCGCAGGCACGCACGCCAATCACGGCGAGGGGGCGTGCGGCAGGTTCGATGGACTCAACCGCAAAGCCGGCTCCCTTGCGCTGGATGCGCCAAAGCGGCTCGCTGGGCGCAAACAGGAATGGCTTGAGCGCTTGTGGGCCGTTGGCCCAGGCGAAACACCGGTTGGCGCTGCCTTTGCCCATGCGGCTGGAACCGGCCTCCTGGTCGATGGAGATGCCCCAAGGCAGGTCCGCCGCGCGGGTGGTTTCCTCATAGGCAATGCAGCCGTTCCTCACCTGGGGGGCCATGACGGCATACCCGCGCCCTGCCAGGACGTCGAACAGCTTTTGCAGAGCGGAATGGGGTAGAAAGCGGCTGGAAGGCATAACTCCTTCAACTATAGCAGGGCGGGCATGGCGAAAAACGGCCCCCCGGCTTGTCCATGCGCGGGCAGGGGGTTTGCACGCCGCGAGTTTTTCCCGCGGCCATATTCACGGTAAAATCACTCCGTTAGTCATCCAGCCAGCCTCGCCTACTGGGCCGCTTTTTCGAAGGAAGCCGAGAGTGCGTTTCGTGGTTCGCGCAAAACCGAATGGGCGGTTGGCGCAATCCAGTAACCTGTTTTTAAGAGAGTGTCTCATGTCCCAACTAGAAGTTCTCGGTTCCCTCGAGCGACGCATCAGCCTCGCTGTTTCCATGACAGCAGTGGATACCGAAGTGGAAAACCGCCTCAAGCGCCTGGCCAAGTCCGTCAAGGCCCCCGGTTTCCGTCCCGGCAAGGTGCCGATGAGCCAGGTCAGCAGAATGCACGCCAGCGGCGTGAGACAGGAAGTCCTGGGCGAGTCGCTGCAAAAGAGCTTTTTCGAGGCGATCAACGCGCAGCAGCTCAAGGTGGCCGGCATGCCGCGGTTCGAGCCCGGCGAAAGCGCGGGCGATGCTTCTGAAATCCGGTTTTCCGCCACTTTCGAGATTTACCCCGAAGTCAAAATGGGAAATCTTTCCGGCGCTTCCCTGAAGCGCCCGGTGGTCGCCGTCGAGGACGCCAATGTCGACGCCACCCTCGAAATCCTGCGCAAGCAGCGCCGCGGCTTCACCAAGGTCGAGCGCCCCAGCCAGAAGGACGATCTGGTCAAGTTTGACTTCAGGGGCACGCTTGACGGCGAGGTTTTCCAGGGCGGTGAAGCGCATGACTTCTCGACCGTGGTCGGCGAAGGCCGCATGCTGAAGGATTTCGAGGACAATCTGGCCGGCCTCGCAGCCGGCGAGTCGCGCGGCTTTGACATGACCTTCCCGGCGGACTATTCCGCTGCCCACCTGGCAGGCAAGACCGTGCACTTCGATGTGTCCATGAAGGAAGTCCAGGAGCCCAAGCTGCCGGAGGTGAATGCCGATTTTGCGAAGGCGCTCGGAATAGCGGATGGCGATGTCGCGAAGCTGCGGGAAGAAATCAAGGCCAACCTCGAGCGCGAGGTCAAGCGCCGTGTCCAGGCCCGCGTGAAGGAGGCCGCCATGGAGGTGCTGCTGGCCAATGCCGAGCTGGACCTTCCAAAAACGCTCGTGGACCTTGAAATTGACCGCTTGCGCAACCAAATGCTTCAGCAGGTCGAGGCAAGCGGCGGACAGATCAAGGCGGACATGATTTCTGCCGATATTTTCAAGGACCAGGCCGAAAGACGGGTGCGTCTGGGACTGGTGATTGCCGAGATTGTGGAAAGCAATGAACTGGCAGCAAAACCCGAGCAGGTGCGCGCATTGATCGACGAGCATGCGCAGGGCTATGAAGACCCGCAGGAGGTGGTGCAGTGGTACTACCAGGACCCCCAGCGCCTTCAGGAGCTAGAAGCCCTGGCATTGGAAGACAATGTGGTAGCATGGGTCGTCAGCCAGGTTCAGGCCACCGATGAACCGGTGAAATTTGACGAATTGATGGGACGTGCCGCATGACGGCGAAGACTATGAGCAACTACATCGAGCCTCAGGGGTTGGGCCTCATCCCCATGGTGATCGAACAGAGCGGCCGCGGCGAGCGGGCGTACGACATTTACTCGCGCCTTCTCAAGGAACGTGTGGTGTTCCTGGTGGGGCCGGTGAATGACGCCACCGCCAACCTCATCGTCGCCCAGCTGCTGTTCCTCGAATCGGAAAACCCCGACAAGGACATCTACTTCTACATCAATTCGCCTGGCGGCTCGGTTTCCGCGGGCCTGGCGATCTACGACACCATGCAGTTCATCAAGCCGGATGTGTCGACGCTGTGCATCGGCCAGGCTGCCAGCATGGGCGCGTTCCTGCTTACAGCGGGCGCCAAGGGCAAGCGTTACTGCCTGCCCAACTCCCGCGTCATGATCCATCAGCCTCTGGGCGGTTTCCAGGGTCAGGCATCGGATATTGAAATCCACGCCAAGGAGATCCTGTACCTCAAGGACAAGCTCAACGGCATGCTGGCCAAGCATACCGGCCAGCCGCTCGACGTGATCGAGCGCGATACCGATCGGGACAACTTCATGAGCGCCGAGCAGGCCGTGAATTACGGGCTGGTCGACAAGGTCCTGGAAAATCGTGAACAGGCGGCGGCTTAAGTGGGAGACAACGTGATGTCAGACAAGGGCGGAAGCGACAAGCTGTTGTACTGTTCCTTTTGCGGCAAGAGCCAGCATGAAGTGCGCAAGCTGATTGCCGGTCCTTCCGTTTTCATCTGCGACGAATGCGTCGAGTTGTGCAATGACATCATCCGCGAGGAAATCCAGCAGAATCAGACTGCCAAGGACTCCACCGACCTGCCCAGTCCGCACGAGATCCGCGACATCCTCGACCAGTATGTGATCGGCCAGAGCCAGGCCAAGAAAGCGCTGTCGGTGGCGGTGTACAACCACTACAAGCGCCTGCGTTCCAGCCAGGGCAAGCAGGATGACGTCGAGCTGGCCAAGAGCAACATCCTGCTGATCGGCCCGACCGGTTCCGGCAAGACCCTGCTCGCGCAGACCCTGGCGCGCCTCCTGAACGTGCCCTTCGTGATCGCCGACGCCACCACCCTGACCGAGGCCGGTTATGTGGGCGAGGATGTCGAGAACATCATCCAGAAACTGCTGCAGAAATGCGACTACGACGTGGACAAGGCCAAGCACGGCATTGTCTACATTGACGAAATCGACAAGATTTCGCGCAAGGCAGACAATCCTTCCATTACCCGCGACGTGTCGGGTGAGGGGGTGCAGCAGGCGCTGCTCAAGCTGATCGAGGGCACCACCGCCTCCGTGCCCCCGCAGGGCGGGCGCAAGCATCCCAACCAGGAGTTCGTTCAGGTCGACACCACGAACATCCTCTTCATCTGTGGCGGCGCCTTCGGCGGCTTGGAGAAAGTCATCCGCAACCGTTCGGAGAAGGGCGGCATTGGCTTCGGCGCCAAGGTCAAGAGTGTGGACGAAAAGAAACGCGACATGGAGCTGCTGCACACGGTCGAGCCTGAAGATCTCATCAAATACGGGCTGATCCCGGAATTTGTTGGACGTTTGCCGGTTGTTGCCGTGCTGGACGAGCTGGACGAGGCGGCCCTGATGCAAATCCTCACCGAGCCGAAGAACGCGCTGAGCAAGCAATTCGCCAAGCTGTTCAAGATGGAAGGCGTGGAACTGGAGTTCCGCGAAGGCGCGCTCAAGGCCATTGCCAAGCGGGCGCTGGACCGCCGCACGGGCGCGCGCGGCCTGCGTTCCATCATTGAGCATGCCTTGCTGGACCTGATGTTCGACCTGCCCTCAATGCAGAATGTCAGCAAGGTCGTGGTGGACGAGCAGATGATCAACGGCGAGGGGCCACCTTTGCTGATTTATTCGGACCAGTCGGCAGCGGCGGGGTCTTAAGGATGGAAAACAGGGGGCGACAGGGAATATTTCTCTTTCGCCCCTTGATGTTTTTGGGTTTGCCCGCAGTTCATAATTTGGAATTATGTGCGTTCAGCGTGGAAATTAACTTACTTAAGGTGACATCATGAGTACTTCAGAGAGCGGCGAACGCGTTCAACTGCCCCTGTTGCCCCTGCGCGATGTGGTGGTTTTCCCCCACATGGTCATCCCGCTGTTCGTCGGCCGCGCCAAATCGATCAAGGCGCTGGAAACCTCGATGGAATCCGGCAAGCATATCCTGCTGGTCGCACAAAAATCGGCAGTACAGGACGAGCCCTCCACCCAGGATCTTTATGACACGGGCAGCATGGCGACCGTGCTGCAAATGCTCAAGCTGCCGGACGGCACCGTGAAAGTGCTGGTCGAAGGCAACCAGCGCGCGCGTATCCTTGAAGTGAGCGATGAAGGCACGCACCTGGCTGCACAGGCCGAGCTGGTCGCAATGGACGGCAAGGACGACACCGAGGTCGAGGCCATGCGCCGTGCGCTGATGGCCCAGTTCGACCAGTACGTGAAGCTGAACAAGAAGATTCCGCCCGAAATTCTGACCTCGCTCTCCGGCATTGATGAGGGCGGTCGCCTGGCCGACACCATCGTCGCGCACCTGCCGCTGAAACTGGAACAGAAACAGGAAATCCTCGAGATGATTTCCGTCGCCAAGCGGCTTGAGCACCTGATGGGCCTGCTCGAGGCCGAGATCGACATCCTGCAGGTGGAAAAGCGCATCCGCGGCCGCGTCAAGCGCCAGATGGAGAAGTCGCAGCGCGAGTACTACCTCAACGAGCAGGTGAAGGCGATCCAGAAGGAACTTGGCGACATTGAAGAAGGCGCCGAGTTGGAAGAACTGGAACGCAAGATCAAGGAATCCGGCATGACCAAGGAGGCCGTCGCCAAGGCACAGGCCGAGTTGAAGAAGCTGCGCATGATGTCGCCGATGTCGGCGGAGGCTACCGTGGTGCGCGGTTACATCGACACCCTGGTCAATCTGCCCTGGAAGAAGAAGACCAAGATCAGCAAAGACCTGGCCAAGGCCGAGAAGGTGCTGGACGAGGATCATTACGGCCTGGAAAAGGTTAAGGAACGCATTCTCGAGTACCTTGCCGTGCAGCAGCGCGTGGACAAGGTCAAGGCGCCAATCCTGTGCCTGGTCGGTCCGCCCGGGGTGGGCAAGACTTCGCTCGGACAAAGTATCGCGCGCGCGACCAATCGAAAATTCGTGCGCATGGCGCTGGGCGGCGTGCGCGACGAGGCCGAGATTCGCGGCCATCGCCGCACCTATATCGGCTCCATGCCGGGCAAGATCCTGCAGAGCCTGACCAAGGTCGCGGTGCGCAACCCGCTGTTCCTGCTCGACGAAGTGGACAAGATGGGCCAGGACTTCCGCGGCGACCCGTCCTCGGCGCTGCTGGAGGTGCTCGACCCGGAGCAGAACCACACCTTCCAGGACCATTACATCGAAGTCGAGTACGACCTTTCGGACGTCATGTTCGTGGCCACTGCCAATACTATGAACATCCCGGCCCCGCTGCTCGACCGCATGGAAGTGATTCGCCTGTCCGGCTACACCGAGGATGAGAAGATCAACATCGCGCATCGCTACCTGGTGATGAAGCAGATGAAGGCCAACGGCCTCAAGGACACCGAGTTCAACATTGCCGATTCCGCGCTGCGCGACATCGTTCGCTACTACACGCGCGAAGCGGGCGTGCGCAGCCTCGACCGCGAGATTTCCAAGATCTGCCGCAAGGCGGTGAAATCCCTGCTGCTCAAGTCGCACAAGGGCAAGCTGTTGGTCACTTCGCGGAATCTGGACAAATACCTGGGCGTGCGCCGCTTCAGCTACGGCATTGCCGAGAAGCACAACCAGGTTGGCCAGGTTACCGGCCTTGCGTGGACCGAGGTGGGCGGCGAGCTGCTGACCATTGAGGCCGTCAAGCTGCCCGGCAAGGGCAAGATGACCACCACCGGCAAGCTGGGCGAGGTCATGCAGGAATCGATCCAGGCCGCGATGTCGGTGGTGCGCTCGCGTGCCCGCCAGCTTGGTATCCCGGAAAACTTCCACGAGAAGCACGACCTGCACATCCACATGCCGGAAGGCGCTACGCCCAAGGACGGCCCCAGCGCGGGCATCGCGATCTCCACCGCCGTGGTCTCGGTGCTGACCGGCATCCCGGTGCGCTGTGATGTGGCCATGACGGGTGAAATCACGCTGCGCGGTGAAGTGCTGCCGATTGGCGGCCTGAAGGAAAAGCTGCTGGCTGCGCATCGCGGCGGAATTAAAGTGGTGATGATCCCCGAGGAGAACGTCAAGGACCTGACCGACATCCCGGACAACATCAAGAACCGCCTCGACATCCATCCCGTGAAGTGGATCGATCAAGTGCTGAAGATCGCGCTTGAGCGTCAGCCCGAGCCGTTGCCCGAGGAAGTTGCGGGTGAGGCCGTGCCCTCGGCCGAGACAGTGGAGCAGCCATCGCTCAAGCATTGAAACAAATCAGTGATGTTTGAGAAAACAAAAAATCCCGCGCTGCGGGATTTTTTGTTGACCATTTCGTTTTTTGCCAAGTATCCCGAAAACCGCTTGACACAAGGCTTTTCGGGAAGCTATAAATCTGCCACAGGGTTTTCCTGTAATGTGTTTCGAAAGGGGATAACACGTGAACAAATCCGAACTGATTGATGCCATTGCTGACTCTGCCGACATTTCCAAGGCTGCTGCTGGCCGCGCCCTGGATGCCGCAGTTGAGGCGGTGACGAAGGCACTGAAGAAGAATGACATGGTGACTCTGGTGGGATTTGGCACTTTCTACGTGGGCAAGCGCGCTGCTCGTACCGGCCGCAACCCCCGCACCGGTGCCTCCATCAAGATCAAGGCCGCCAAGGTTCCGAAGTTTCGTGCCGGCAAAGGCCTGAAAGACGCGATCAACTAAGCAGGTTCAAGAAATTTCGGGTGCTTAGCTCAGCTGGTAGAGCGTCGCCCTTACAAGGCGAATGTCGGCGGTTCGAACCCGTCAGCACCCACCAGACAGGACGCGTCAAGACGTCACTCAACCAAGAAGCCCGCTGCGAAGCGGGCTTCTTTTTTTCCGCCTTGACCTTGGCGCCGGCATCCTCGGCTTCCCCGTTTGCTCGGCAGAAGAGCATGTGGCGGCGCGGGACTGGCTATTTTTTTGTTGGCGACCCATCCACTTTTTTTTTGTCATGTGTATAATTGCGGCCTGCGCTTGAGGGGTGTTTGCCGCAAGCAGCTGAATTCTGGAGCGGTAGTTCAGTTGGTTAGAATACCGGCCTGTCACGCCGGGGGTCGCGGG
>DAIMZB010000055.1:0-10808 GCA_036734185.1 Thiobacillaceae bacterium
CGTGGCCGAATTGGTCGTAGGCCGCGCGCTTGTCGCCATCGGACAGGACTTCGTAGGCCTCCTTGGCCTCCTTGAATTTCTCCTCGGCCGTCTTGTCATCCGGATTGCGATCCGGATGGAATTTCATGGCCAACTTGCGGTAGGCCTTCTTGATTTCGTCGTCGGAGGCGTTCTTGGCGACGCCGAGGACTTCGTAATAGTCGCGTTTAGGCATGAAAGCGTTTGCAGTGAACGTGAATAGGAAAAGGCGGTGGCAGCACTGGGTCTGCACACCGCCTGCTGTTCACGGTTTTACTTGTCCTTTACTTCGGTAAATTCCGCGTCAACGACATCGTCGCCGCCCTTGCCGGGGTTGCCCGGCGCGCCGGCTTCGGTGCCGCCGCCTTTGGCCTGTTCGGCCTGGTACATCTGCTCGGCGAGCTTGTGCGAAGCGGTAGCTAGCTCGTTGGTCTTGGCTTCGATGGCGTCCTTGTCGTCGCCGCGCACGGCTTCCTCGACGTCCTTGATCGCGGCCTCGATCTTTTCCTTCTCGGCGGCGTCGATCTTGTCGCCGTAGTCGACCAGCGATTTCTTCACCGCGTGCACCATGGAGTCGGCGGCGTTGCGGGCCGTGGCCAGTTCGAAGGCCTTGTGGTCTTCGGCGGCGTTAGCTTCGGCGTCCTTCACCATCTGCTGGATCTCGGCTTCAGAGAGACCCGAAGAAGCCTGGATCTTGATCTTGTTCTCCTTGCCGGTGGCCTTGTCCTTGGCCGACACGTGCAGGATGCCGTTGGCGTCGATGTCGAAGGTGACCTCGATCTGCGGCATGCCGCGCGGGGCAGGCGGGATATCCGACAGGTTGAACTGGCCGAGGCTCTTGTTGCCGGTGGCCATTTCGCGCTCGCCCTGCAGCACGTGGATGGTCACCGCGGACTGGTTGTCGTCGGCGGTGGAAAACACTTGGCTCGCCTTGGTGGGAATGGTGGTGTTCTTGGGGATGAGCTTGGTCATCACGCCGCCCAGGGTTTCGATGCCGAGCGACAGCGGAGTCACGTCGAGCAGCAACACGTCCTTGACTTCGCCCTTGAGCACGCCGCCCTGGATGGCAGCGCCCACGGCTACGGCTTCATCGGGGTTGACGTCGCGGCGCGGATCCTTGCCAAAGAATTCTTTTACCTTCTCGATCACCTTGGGCATGCGGGTCTGGCCACCGACCAGGATCACGTCGTCGATGTCGGACACCGAAACGCCGGCATCCTTGATCGCGATCTTGCAGGGTTCGATGGTGCGGTTCACCAGCTCTTCCACCAGCGACTCGAACTTGGCGCGGGTGATCTTCATGGCCAGGTGCTTGGGACCGGAGGCATCCGCCGTGATGTAGGGCAGGTTGATCTCGGTCTGCTGGCTGGAAGACAGCTCAATCTTGGCCTTTTCGGCAGCTTCCTTCAGGCGCTGCAGGGCGAGCACGTCCTTGGACAGGTCGACGCCCTGTTCCTTTTTGAACTCTTCGATGATGTAGTCGATGATGCGCTGGTCGAAGTCCTCGCCGCCCAGGAAGGTGTCGCCGTTGGTCGACAGCACTTCGAACTGGTGCTCGCCGTCGATTTCGGAGATCTCGATGATGGAAATGTCGAAGGTGCCGCCGCCCAGGTCGTACACGGCAATCTTGCGGTCGCCTTCCTTCTTGTCCATACCGAAAGCGAGCGCGGCCGCGGTCGGCTCGTTGATGATGCGCTTCACTTCCAGGCCGGCGATGCGTCCGGCGTCCTTGGTGGCCTGGCGCTGGGAATCGTTGAAGTAGGCCGGCACGGTGATGACGGCTTCGGTGACCTCTTCACCGAGATAATCCTCGGCGGTCTTCTTCATTTTGCGCAGGATTTCCGCAGACACTTGCTGGGCCGCCATTTTCTGGTCGCGCACTTCCACCCAGGCATCGCCGTTGTCGGCCTTGACGATCTTGTAGGGCATGAGGCCGATGTCCTTCTGGACTTCTTTTTCCTCGAAGCGGCGGCCGATCAGGCGCTTGATGGCGTACAGGGTGTTCTTGGGGTTGGTCACCGCCTGGCGCTTGGCTGGCGCGCCGACCAGGATCTCGCCGTTGTCGGCATAGGCGATGATGGAAGGCGTGGTGCGCGCGCCTTCGGCGTTCTCGATCACCTTCGGCGTGCCATTTTCCATGACGGCCACGCAGGAGTTGGTGGTGCCCAGGTCAATACCGATAATGCGTCCCATGGTGTTCTTCCTTCTGAAAAATCAATTAACCAGTTAACAATGTTGGGTTAAGGGTTTAGTTTTCAAGCGCCTGATCACGCATCCTTTGTTTTCGCCACCATGACCAGGGCGGGGCGGATCACGCGGTCGCTCAGCAGGTAGCCTTTTTGCAGCACGCTCACCACGGTATTGGCCGGCTGGTCGGATTCGACCATGCTCATGGCCTGATGGCGGTGGGGGTCAAAGGCCTCGCCCAAGGGGTTGATTTCGGCCAGGTTGAACTTGCCGAACGCGCCATTCAGCTGTTTCAGGGTCAACTCCACGCCGTTCTTGAGGGTCTCGGCATGGGAAGTGTCGGCCGCCAGCGCAGCTTCCAGGCTGTCTTTCACCGCCAGCAACTCGGCGGCAAAGCCCTCGATGGCGAATTTGTGCGCCTTGGCGACATCATCCTGGGCGCGGCGGCGGATGTTCTCCGCTTCGGCCTTGGCCCGCAGCCAGGCATCATGATGCTCGGCGGCCTGAAGTTCTGCCGCCTTCAGCAGCTCTTCCAGGCTGGGCATGGATTCCTTGTTTTCTTCCTGGGGATTTTCCTGGGCGTTGTTCTCGGTCTGCATGCGGTCTCCAAATCAAAAGCGGAAAATAACTGGGGACGTCGAGAGGGTTTTCAAGCCCCCATTCAAATATTCGGAATAAAGCAGCCTTGAATGCCGTCTTGGCCTGTAGAGGGAGGGAAATCGATGGAATTGTTCGGTCTAAAGATGTTGCCCGCTGTCCTGGCAGCATCGCTCCTGCTGTCCGCAATTTGCGCTAGGGCTGATGAGTTCGAGACTCGCGAAGAGGCGCTTGCCGCACTGGACAAGTACACCCGCCTGATTGATGCCGAGCCGAATTATGCTCCCTTCCACACACTCCGCGGCGACGCCTATTACGCGCTGAACGATCTCTACGGGGCGGCGCAAAGCTACAGCGCGGCCATCAGGCTGGACGATCGCCAGGACAGGGCCTACTTCGGTCGCGGCATGGCCCTGGGGCGCATGGGGCTGGTGGATGAAAGCATTGTCGATTTCGACGTCTATCTACGGCGCAATCCCGACAGTTCCATCGCCTATACCAAGCGCGGCGTCCGCAATATCTGGCGCAACAACCTGGCGGCGGCCGAACGCGATCTGACGCGCGCCATCGAACTGGACCCCGCCAACGCCGAAGCCCACGACGATCTCGGCGTAGTACACGCCAAACACAGACGCCTGAAGCAGGCTGCCCATCACTTCAGCACTGCAATCAAGCTGGATCCTGCCTATCAAAAGGCCTACCACAACCTGGCCATCGTTTTTTACATGACCGGGCAATATGCTGAGTCATTGCAGATAATCAACGCGGGCTTGCAACTGGATGCCGACAACAGGAATTCGATGACGCTCAAGTCGGCCATCCTGCAGGCCATGGGACGCAAGGCCGAAGCCAAGGCGGTGGCCGAACGCGCCGAGTTCCTACCGGAAAAAAACTGGTCAGAGCAGAGCGCCATAGTCGCGCCGACGCAGGAAGGGGAGAAGAAATGATACGAGCAGCAGTCCTTGCCAGCATCCTGCTTTGGGGTGCGCTTGGCGCGATGACGGCCGGTGCGGCAAGTCCCGACGTGACCTTGAATGGGGTCGACGGCACGCCGCACCATTTCAGCGAATTTATCGGCCGCGGCAAGTGGACCGTGCTGGTGGTCTGGGGGCCGCGCTGCCCTCCCTGCATTGAAGAAATGCCCGGTATGCAGAAGTTCCATGACGCCAACAGCGCCCGGGCCAATGTACTCGGCGTGGCGGTGGATTTTCCGTCCTTCGGGCAGGCTCGGCGCGATGAGGTGGCGAAGTTCGCAGAGGATTACTTCATCCGCTTTCCGCTGCTGCTTAGCGATGGCGAGGTTTTTACCCGCTTCGCCGGAGACGATCTGCTAGGCGTGCCAACCACGGTGATCTATGACCGTAAAGGCGCTATCGTGGCGCGCCATACGGGCAGTGTGAGCCGGGACATGGTGGAGCGCTTCATCGACAAATGGGATGCCCCGGAGCCAGAAAAATGAGATTCATCGCTACTATGGTATGTCTGTGCCTGGCCCAGGCCGCGTCCGCGGCATCGTCGAGCGCCGATTTTCATCGCGCGGTGTATGCCCTGCATGAGCAGCAAATCGCCAGCCACGCGGTCCGCACCGAAGAAACTACCGGCAATTACAACGGCGCTGCTGCAAAGGGCTACCGCTATCGCACTACTAGCTATTACGAGGTGGTAACGGGCCGCCTGCTGTCGCGGATCGAACGCAACGCCGACCTGCCTGAGGCGATTCATATTGCCGAAGTGAACATCTACGATGCAGAGGGCAAGGTGGTACGCGATTTCTTTACCAGCGCGCCGCCCTGGAGACCGACGATTCCTTCGCATGCTTACATCAACCTGCACCATTACAACGGCAGGCTACATGGTTTTCGCCAGTTCGATCTGGATGGGCGGGTGAACTACGAATTCTGCGAAGGCGAACTGAATGGGCACCCAGTTCATATATCGCTCGATGGGTCCGACATCAATGAAAGAAGTACCGCCACGCCGGCGTACAAGGCGTGTTTCGAGGGCCTGCGCAATGACTGGCAAGCATACGCGACGCCGCATTGAGGCTGTTCCATTGCCTGAAGCACGAGGTCGGCTTTAATAGATTTGCCTTATATACGCCACTCGATTAGAATGCCGGGCTGCTCGGAGAGGTGGATGAGTGGTTTAAGTCGCACGCCTGGAAAGCGTGTTCAGGGTAATACCCTGACGGGGGTTCGAATCCCCCCCTCTCCGCCAGCCCCGGATTGATCGGGCTGGGTGGGGGATTCGAACCCGCCTCGAGCATGCCGCGTTTCTTTTTTGGAACGCCACACGAAAATCTGGCAATCGCCAGACTGCTTACAAAGCAGTGTCCCTGACCTCCTTCCTGCACAGGCTTTGCCCGCAGTGTTCCCGGTTAGCGACTGAGCGCTAGCCGCCGCGACACGGGCACGCGGCAGCATGTTTTATTTCTGTGCCTGTCTGGAAGAACTAATTGAATTTTGAAACGCTTTCCCTCAATCCCTTCATCCTGAAGGCCCTCAACGATTCCGGCTATGCCGCGCCCACGCCCATCCAGGCGGAAGCGATCCCGGTGGTGATGGATGGTCATGACCTCATGGCCTCGGCGCAAACCGGCACTGGCAAGACCGCAGCCTTCATGCTGCCCGCGCTGCACAAGCTTTCCGAGCCGCCCAAGGGCCCGGGCAAGGGCCCGCGCATCCTGGTGCTGTCGCCGACGCGCGAGCTGGCCCAGCAGATTTCCGCGGCTGCCACCAAGTACGGCAAGTACATGCGCCGGGCAAAATGCGTTTCGATTCTCGGCGGCACGCCTTATCCCGTGCAGAATCGCCTGCTGGCGAGCCCGGTGGACATCCTGGTGGCCACGCCCGGCCGCCTGCTTGACCACATGCAGCGCGGCAAGGTGGATTTCTCGCGCCTGGAGATGCTGGTGCTGGACGAAGCCGACCGCATGCTGGACATGGGCTTCATCGACGATGTGAACCAGATTGCCAAGGCAACCCCGCAATCCCGCCAGACGGTGCTGTTCTCTGCCACGCTGGACGGGAAAATGGCGGACATCGCTAGGAACCTGCTGCGCGAGCCCAAGCGCATCGAAGTCGCCAGCGCGCAGCAGCGCCACGAGAACATCGAGCAGCGCCTGCATTTCTGCGATGACCTTGAGCACAAGAACCGCATTCTCGACTACCTGCTGCGCGACGCGGAGCTCAACCAGGCCATCGTCTTCACCGCGACCAAGCGCGATGCCGACCAGCTGGCCGACGACCTCTATCAGCAGGGCTACCCCGTAGCCGCGCTACATGGCGACATGCACCAGGGCGCGCGCAACCGCACCCTGACCAAGCTGCGCCGCGGCGAGATCCGCATCCTGATCGCAACCGACGTGGCCGCGCGCGGCATCGACGTTGCCGGTATCAGCCATGTCATCAACTTCGACCTGCCCAAGCAGGCGGAAGATTACGTGCATCGCATCGGCCGTACCGGCCGGGCGGGCGCTACCGGCATCGCCGTGTCGCTGGTGTCCAGCCGCGATAGCCTGCTGTTGCGCAAGATTTCCAGCTACACCGGCCAGAAAATCGAAGCTGCGGTGATTCCCGGACTCGAGCCCAGAACGCGCATGCGCGAAGACCGTCCGCGCCGCGATTTCAACAACGCCAAGCCCGGCAAACGCCGTTCCCCGCACGAATTCAAGCAGGGCGGCGGTTTCAAGCCCAAGGCAGGCGCTGCAGCCTCGCCTTCGCGCAATCGCCAGGGCAAGTCGGCCGAAACCGGCTTTGCCGGACCCAGCGAGCGCCGCATGCAGGAGCGCTATGCCGCGCAGCCCGATCAGTCGCAGGGCAACAGGCGCAGCCCCAAATCCGGCAATGCCAAGCCCGGCCAGCGCCCGGCAGGCCGTTCACAGCGCCGCGAGTGGGAATAATGCGGGTGCGGGCGGTATTTGAATTGCGGTAGCAGGCATTGCCCCGATAAAATCGGGGTTTTGCCGCTGCCCGTAACCTTTACTCAATGCCTAGCCATCCCTACCACGGACGCATTTCGGTCATCGTCCCCGTCAAGAACGAACAGGACAACGTCGAGCCGCTGGTGCGCGAAATTCATTCCGCGCTCAATGGTTGCGCCGAATTCGAGATCATTTACGTTAACGATGGCAGCACCGACAGCACGCCTCAGGTGCTGGAGCGACTCAAGGCGGAGTTCCCCATGCTGCGAGTAGTCACCCATCGTGCCTCTTGCGGCCAGAGCCAGGCGGTTGCGACCGGCGTGAAGCATGCGCATTACGAATGGATTGCGACCCTGGACGGAGACGGGCAGAACGATCCTGCGGACATCCCCGCGTTGATTGCCGCGCTCTCCAGTCAGGGCCAGCCCGCCAACCTGCAGTTGCTGGCAGGCTGGCGCAACAAAAGGCAGGATACTTTCATCCGCAAGCTCTCTTCGAAAATTGCCAATGGCGTGCGTAGCCGCTTCCTGCGCGACAACACCCCGGACACGGGCTGCGGGCTGAAAGTCTTTGCCCGCGCAACCTTTCTGGAATTGCCGCACTTCGATCACATGCATCGTTTCCTGCCCGCGCTGGTGCAAAGGAACGGCGGGGCGGTGGTGTCGGTGCCCGTGAACCACCGGCCGCGCGAGCGCGGCACTTCGAAATACGGCATTCACAACCGGCTATGGGTCGGCATCGTCGACCTCTTCGGCGTGGCCTGGCTACAGCGCCGGGTGCGGCGTCCGGAAATCGTTTCTGCCGACTGAGCGATGAACCGCCCACACCTGCCTGTCTGGTTGCGCGGCATATTCCTCATTCTTTCGCTGATCGGGATCGGACTCCTGCTCAAGGGTGCGGGCCTTGAGCATTTGTTCGAGCGCCAATGGATAGACGCCAACGTCCGCGGCCACGGCCTGCGCGGCTACGGCATTTTTCTGGCGGCAGGAACGGTTATGACGGCAATCGGGCTGCCGCGGCAGATGGTGGCCTTCTTTGGCGGCTATGCCTTCGGCGTCCTGCTTGGGCTGCTGCTCGGCGCGATTACCGCGCTGGGGGGGTGCATCGCGACCTTCTACTACGCCCGCCTGTTCGGGCGCGGCCTGGTGAGGAAGGCGTTTCCCGAGAAACTGCAGCGCTTCGATGATTTCATTCGCGGCAATCCCTTTTCGATGACCCTGCTGGTGCGCCTGCTGCCAGTGGGCAGCAATCTCGTCACCAACCTGATCGCCGGCGTCTCCCGCATCCCCAAGCTGGCGTTCTTTGGCGGCAGTTTCGTCGGTTACCTGCCGCAGTCGCTGGTGTTCGCCCTGGCAGGCAGCGGCCTGACTGTCGGATCGCAATGGCAGATCGGGATGTCCATCGTGTTGATGATTGCATCGGCGGTACTGGGCATACGCCTGTATCGCCACTCACGCCACGGCCGCTCTTACGCGAGCGAGCTTGAAACTGCTTCCGACCCTGAATGATGAACTCACAAACATACAAGACCCTTGCCGGCCCGGCCCTCATCCTGGCGCTGTTGACCCTGGTGGCGCTCGCCATGCGGCCGCTCACGCCCATAGACGAAACCCGCTATGTCAGCGTGGCATGGGAAATGTGGCTCAAGAACGAGTATTTCGTGCTGTTCAAGAACGGCGAAGCCTACAGCCACAAGCCGCCCTTGCTGTTCTGGCTGTACAACGCGGGCTGGTGGGCCTTTGGCGTCAACGAATGGTGGCCGCGCCTGGTGTCGCCGCTGTTCTCGCTGGGGGGGCTTTTCCTGACGCTTTCGATCGCGCGCAGGCTCTGGCCGGATAGCCTCGACACCCATCGCAACGCCTTGTGGATTTTGGGTGCCAGCCTGTTATGGATGGTGTTTTCCACTTCCGCGATGTTCGACGTCATGCTGGCGTTCTTCGTGCTGCTCGGCATGCGCGGGCTGCTGATCGCCGCAGGGGAATCGATGAAGCGGGGGTTTGCCTGGCTCGCCATTGCCATCGGCTTTGGTGTGCTGGCGAAAGGGCCGGTGATCTTGCTGCACCTGCTCCCAGTTGCCGTGCTGGCACCCTGGTGGAACCCTGGCATCAACTGGAAGCGCTGGTACGGCGCCATTCTTCTGGCGATTCTTGCCGGCGCGGGCATTGCCCTGGCCTGGGCAATTCCGGCCGCGCTGCGGGGCGGGGAGGAATACCGCAACGCGATTTTCTGGGGTCAGACCGCCAACAGGATGGTCGACTCCTTCGCGCATAAAAGGCCAATCTGGTGGTACCTGCCGCTGCTGCCGGTACTGCTGTTTCCCTGGCTGGTATGGCCTGGCCTTTGGAGCCGTCTGGCGGCGGTGAAGCGGGAAGGTCTGGATCGCGGCCTGCGATTCTGCCTGGCATGGGTGGTGCCGGTATTCGTTGCCTTTTCGTTCATCAGCGGCAAGCAGATTCATTACCTGGTGCCCCTGTTTCCTGCGTTTGCGCTGTTTGCAGGGCATGTCCTGACCCGGGGCAAGGCCGGCGCCTTGTGGCTGCCGGTGCTACTGTCAGCCGTGGGCGGGGCGGCGATGGTTTACCTCGCGGCTACCGAATTGCCGAAGAACCTGAAAATATGGGGTCAATTGCCCTGGTGGCCGGGCGTGGTCCTGCTTGCTGCCGCGCTGGCGGCCATCCGGCTGGGCAAGTCGGAGAACCTGCGCTTGCCCGTGCTGGCCAGCCTCGGCGCGCTGCTGTTTGCGCTGGTGCAGTGCTATGTTTCTCCGGGTGCTGCGCGGAACTACGATATGCATCCGCTGGCCCAGGCCATCAGGCAACAGCAGATGCAGGGCGTGCCAGTGGCAAACCTGGGCAAGTACCATGCCCAGTACCAGTTTGCCGGGCGTCTTGAGCAGCCGCTGGCGCAGCTGGGCTTGAGCGATCTGTATGCATGGCTGCAAAAGAACCCGCAGGGCGCGGTCGTGGTTTATGTCGGGGGCAAGCAGGCGCTGCCCGAGTCAATCTTCAGCCAGCCCTATCGGGGCGAAACCGCAGTGCTGCTGAGCGCCGATCAGATTCGCAGGCAGCCGTATCTGTTTGAAGCCAGGAAAGGGAGGCTCAAGCTTCCCCAGGAGACTGAGGAGTAATTTCCACTTCGCGGCTCGGCGAAATGGTGGAAATGGCATGCTTGAACACCATTTGACCAGCCTGGTCGTGGCCTTTGAGGTGGATCACGAACTGGTCGAATGAGTCAATGCGGCCGGTGAGCTTGATGCCGTTGACGAGGAAAACCGAGACGGGCAGGCGCTCGCGCCGCAAGGTGTTCAGGAACATATCCTGCAGGTTGTTGCGTATGTCCATGGCTGGGTCGTGGATGATGGTCTTGATTTAAATAGTCTAGCACGCCCGGCAATGACTGCCGGGCGCGATGAAACCGCTGGATTACTCGATTTTGGCCTTGCTGCGCAAATCGGCCATCGCATCACGCGCGTGCTTTTGCTGAAGTTGCTGGCGCACCTCGTTTTTTACCGAGTCGAGCGTGGGGAACTGGGTCGGGCGCGTGTCATCGAGCCGGATGACGTGCCAGCCAAACTGGCTTTGCACCGGCGTGCGGGTAAGCTCGCCCTTCTTGAGTTTTTGTATGGCGTCACCGAACTCCTTGACGAAGGAGCCGGGCACGTTCCAGCCAAGGTCGCCGCCCTTGACCGCCGATCCCTTGTCGATGGATTTTTCCTTCGCCAGTTTGTCGAAGGGGACTTTCTTGTCGAGCTGGGCGATGATCGCCTTCGCTTCCGCCTCGGTTTTCACCAGAATGTGACGGGCCTTGTACTCGTTGCTGCCAGCTGCCGCCTTGGCCTTGTCGTATTCGGCCTGGATTTCGGCGTCACTCACTGGATGGCTGCTGATGTAGTCCTCGAGATAGGCCTTGGCCAGCTGTTCGCGACGCATGATTTCCATTGCTGCGACAAGCTTGGGATTTTTGTCCAGGCCCTTGTCGAGGGCGGCGCGTGACAGCAGTTCCTGGTTGATCAGCGCATCGCGCGCGCGGGCGGCGAGACTCGCGTCGTTGGGGGCACCCTGCGAGAGCAGGGTCTGCTTCGCTA
>DAIMZB010000056.1:0-3000 GCA_036734185.1 Thiobacillaceae bacterium
GGAATATCTAGACTTACCCGCCTTCAAATCCGCCTCAGGCATGGTCAAACTGCCGGGCTCGAAAAGCATATCCAACCGCGTGCTGCTCCTGTCGGCATTGGCTTCGGGCACGACAGAAATCCGGGAACTCTTGGATTCGGACGACACCCAGGTCATGCTCGAATCGCTTTCGCGCCTGGGCGTGAAGTGGCAACGCCATGAAGGCACCGACAACTACCGCGTCGAAGGCGTGGGCGGCGCGTTTCCCGTCAAGCAGGCCGAGCTCTTCCTCGGCAACGCCGGCACCGCCTTCCGTTCGCTCACCGCGGCCTGCGCGCTGTCGGGCGGCGATTATGTGCTGAAGGGCGTGGCGCGCATGCACGAGCGCCCGATCGGCGATCTGGTGGACGGATTGAGGCAGCTCGGCGCGCGCATCGATTACCTGGGCAATGATGGGTTTCCGCCCCTGCACATTCATCCCGCGCAGCCCGGCAACACGCCCGTGGTCAGTGTGAAAGGCAATGTTTCCAGCCAGTTCCTCACCGGACTCCTGCTGGCAGCGCCGCTGCTCGGTAGAAGCGTCACCATCCAGGTCGAAGGTGAACTGATTTCCCGGCCTTACATCAAGATTACCCTGGGCCTCATGGCCAAATTCGGCATCAAGGTCGAACAGCAGGGCTGGGAAAGCTTTACCGTGCCGGCCGCAACCTACCAGAGTCCGGGCGAGATCGAGGTCGAGGGCGACGCTTCTTCGGCTTCGTATTTCCTCGCCGCCGGCGCGCTCGGCCACGGCCCGGTGCGGGTGCAGGGCGTGGGCCGCAACGCGCTGCAGGGCGACGTGCAGTTCGGCGCGGCGCTTGCCAGGATGGGCGCGGAAATCGGCATGGGGCCGAACTGGATCGAGGCGCAGCTGCCTTGCAGCGAGAAGATCCGCGCCGTGGACATGGATTGCAACCATATTCCCGATGCAGCCATGACGCTCGCCGTGCTGGCGCTGTTTGCCGACGGACCTTCAACGCTGAGGAATATCGCGTCCTGGCGGGTCAAGGAAACCGACCGCATCGCTGCCATGGCGACCGAGCTCAGGAAATTCGGCGCCGAGGTGGAAGAGGGCGCGGACTACCTGAAAATCACCCCGCCCAGGCAGATCAAGGCCGATGTTGCCGTCGACACCTACGACGACCACCGCATGGCCATGTGCTTCTCGCTGGTGACCGTGGGCGGCGTGCCGGTGCGCATCAACGACCCCAAGTGCGTGAACAAGACTTTTCCTGCCTATTTTGACGTACTGGCCACCATTACCGGCCAGCCCGCGGCCTGCAAGCTCGTATGAATGTCCCCATCATCGCCATTGATGGCCCTTCCGCCTCGGGCAAGGGCACCATCGCCGAAAAAGTCGCGGAAAAGCTGGGTTTCCACGTGCTGGATTCGGGCGCGCTTTATCGCCTGACGGCGCTTTTCGCCCTGCGCAAGAACGTTTCCCTTTTGGATGAGGGCACCGTGGCAGCGCTGGCGGCGGAGTTGCCGGCTGAATTTCGCCAGGGCCAGGTCTGGCTGGCGGGCGAGAACGTGGGCCAGGCCATCCGCGCCGAGGAAGTGGGCGAGGGCGCGTCCCGGGTGGCGGCCCTGCCGGCGGTGCGCAAGGCCCTGCTGGCGCGCCAGCGCGCCTATGTCCAGGCGCCCGGGCTGGTTGCCGACGGCCGCGACATGGGCACGGTGGTTTTCCCGCAGGCGCAGACCAAGGTTTTTCTGACCGCCAGCCCCGAGGCCAGGGCGGAAAGGCGTTATAAACAGTTGATCGAAAAGGGAAACTCTGCTAATCTTGCCGCCCTTGTCCGTGATATGCGGGCACGGGACGAACGCGATACCCAGCGTGCCGTGGCGCCGCTGAAGCCGGCGCCGGACGCGCTGGTGCTGGATTCCACCCAGTTGAGCATCGATCAGGTGGTGGAAGCGGTGCTGGAACAATATCGCGCCAGTCGAGCCTAAGAAATTTTAAGGATGCCGGCAACGTTGCCGGCTTGTGTGCAACCAACCCCACTCGCAAGAGTGACCTGAAGGTCTTTTACATGTCTGCTACCCAAACCTCCGCCTCCAACGAAAGCTTTGCCGCCCTGTTCGAGGAATCCCTCAATCGCCAGGAAATGCGCCAGGGCGAAGTCATCACCGCAGAAGTGGTGAGCGTCGATGACAATTTCGTTGTGGTCAACGCCGGACTCAAGTCCGAGAGCCTGATTCCCACCGAGGAATTCAAGAACGACCGCGGAGAGATTGAAGTCAAGGCCGGCGATTTCGTGCAAGTCGCCATCGAATCCCTGGAAGACGGTTTCGGCTCCACCAAGCTGTCGCGCGATCGCGCCAAGCGCCTCGCCGCCTGGCTGGATCTGGAAGCTGCCATGAACGAAGGCCGCATTGTGTCCGGCCTGGTTGCCGGCAAGGTCAAGGGCGGCCTCACCGTGCTGATGAATGGCCTGCGTGCCTTCCTGCCCGGTTCGCTGGTGGACATGCGTCCGATCAAGGACACCACGCCTTACGAAAACAAGGAGCTGGAATTCAAGGTCATCAAGCTCGACCGCAAGCGTAACAACGTCGTGGTTTCGCGCCGCGCCGTGCTTGAAGAGACCATGGGCGCCGACCGCGAAGCCCTGATGGAAAGCCTCAAGGAAGGCACCATCGTCAAGGGCGTGGTCAAGAACATCACCGACTACGGTGCGTTCGTCGACCTCGGCGGCATCGACGGCCTGCTGCACATTACCGACATGGCCTGGCGCCGCGTCAAGCACCCCTCCGAAGTGGTGCAGGTCGGCCAGGAAATCGAAGCAAAGATCCTCAAGTTCGACCAGGAAAAGAACCGCGTCTCCCTGGGCATCAAGCAGCTGGGCGACGACCCCTGGGTCGGCATTGCCCGCCGCTACCCGCAGGGCACCCGCATGTTCGGCAAGGTCACCAACCTCACCGACTACGGCGCGTTCGTCGAGATCGAGCCGGGCATCGAAGGTCTGGTGCACGTTTCCGAAATGG
>DAIMZB010000056.1:3010-5820 GCA_036734185.1 Thiobacillaceae bacterium
AACGTCAGCCCTGGCAAGATCGTGCAGCTGGGCGATGAAGTCGAAGTCATGGTGCTCGACATCGACGAAGACAAGCGTCGCATCTCCCTGGGCATGAAGCAGTGCAAGGCCAATCCCTGGGAAGAGTTCTCCATGAACCACAAGAAGGGCGACAAGGTCTCCGGCGCCATCAAGTCGATCACCGACTTCGGCGTGTTCATCGGCCTGCCTGGCGGCATCGATGGCCTGGTGCACCTGTCCGACCTGTCCTGGAACCTGCCCGGCGAAGAGGCCGTGCGCAACTTCCGCAAGGGCCAGGACGTGGAGGCCGTGGTGCTGGCCATCGACACCGAACGCGAGCGCATTTCCCTGGGCATCAAGCAGCTGGAAGGCGATCCGTTCAACTCCTTCGTCGGCAGCCACGAGAAGGGCAGCATCGTGAAAGGCATCATCAAGTCCCTGGACGCCAAGGGCGCCAACGTAGACCTGGGCGGCGAGATGGAAGGCTACCTGCGCGCTTCCGAAGTTTCCCGCGACCGTGTGGAAGACATGCGCACCCACTACAAGGAAGGCGACGAAGTCGAGGCCATGATCATCAACGTGGACCGCAAGAACCGCGTGATCAACCTTTCCATCAAGGCCAAGGACACGGCCGAGCAGGACGCGGCAATGAAGAAATTCAGCGCTGAATCCGCCGCGGCTGCCAGCGGTGCCACCAACCTCGGCGCGCTGCTCAAGGCCAAGATGGACAACAAGAACGCTGACCAGCAATAAGCTGGCGGCGAACAAACCTTGAACGGAATGACCAAGTCCGAACTCATCGCACGGCTTGCCGTCAGGCACCCGCAGTTTCAGGGTGCGGACGCCGAGCTTGCCGTGAAAACCATACTCGATGCCATGATCAAGACCCTGGCATCGGGCGGGGGTATCGAAATACGCGGGTTTGGCAGTTTCTGCCTGAATTACCGTCCCGCCCGGATGGGGAGAAATCCGAAGTCCGGCGAGAAGGTGGAAGTGCCGGCCAAGCATGTCCCGCACTTCAAGGCAGGCAAGGAGCTGCGGGAAAAGGTTGATTACCAGCAGCCTTGATTCTTGTTTGTCAGAAAAACGGCGCAATTGCGCCGTTTTTCTTTTTGGTCGCCTCGAAGTTTGCCGCCGCCCGCGGGCCGATGCGCAGGCTTGGAGTACAATCACGCCATAACCGATAACCATAGAACGACATGCGCTATCTCGGCTGGGCCGTCAAAATCCTGATCTTTGTGGTGGTGCTTGGTTTCGCCCTGCAAAACAGCCAGCCGGTGACAATCCACTATTTTCTTGGCTATGTGTGGGAGGCGCCGCTGGTCGTGCTGCTGCTGGCCGCTTTCGTCGCGGGCGCGTTCCTCGGCCTGCTGGTGCTGCTGCCTACGCTGTTCCGCCTGCGCCGGGAGCGTACCCGACTGCGCCGGGACCTTGATGGCATGATCGACGCGAACACAAGCACGGAACTTTCCGCAGACTGAACAAATGGAATTTGAATTCTGGTGGCTGCTGGCTTTTCCGCTGTTCTTCGCACTCGGCTGGCTGGCGGCGCGCATCGACATTAAACAGGTCGTCACCGAGTCGCGCACTGTTCCCAATTCCTATTTTCGCGGGCTGAACTTCCTGCTTAACGAGCAGCCCGACAAGGCGCTCGATGCCTTTCTGGAAGTGGTCAAGCTCGATCCCGAGACCATCGACCTGCATTTCACCCTGGGCGCGCTGTTTCGCAAACGCGGCGAGCTTGACCGCGCCATTCGCATGCACGAAAACCTGCTCGAGCGAGAAACCCTTGCCGAGGAGAACCGCCTGAAAGCGCTGGTCGAGCTTGGCCAGGATTACCTGAAGGCCGGCCTGCTCGACCGTTCCGAGGAGGTGTTCAAGCGCATGCTGGAAACCGCCTTTGCGGGGCAGGCGCGCCGCTACCTGCTGGAAATCTATGTGCAGGAGAAGGACTGGCACAAGGCTATCCAGGCCGCAGGCGAAATGGAAAGGCAATCGGCCCGTCCGATGAACGCCGAGACCGCGCATTTCCACTGCGAGCTGGCGGCGCTGGCCATGGTGAGGAGCGATTACGCTGGAGCGAAAAAGCAGCTGGACGAAGCGCTCACGGTTCACCGGCAGTGCACGCGCGCCAACATCATGCTGGGCGACCTGCTGGCAGGCCAGGGACGGCATGAAGAGGCGCTGGCGACCTGGCGCCTGATCGAGGCCCAGAGCTCCGCGCACATGGTTCTGGTGGTGGACCGCATGCTGGAAAATTTCAAGAAGCTGAATCAGCTCGCAGAGGGGCTGGATTGGCTCAAGGGGCTGCTCACGCGGCATCCCTCGCTCGACATGTTCAACACCCTCTACCACGCCGTCATGGAAAGCCAGGGTGCGGACGCCGCCTATCAGCTGGCGCGCGATGAACTGCGCCGCAATCCCAGCCTGCATGCGCTGGAGCGCCTTGCCGAGGCCGAGCTCATCTCGGCGCCCGAGGGCCGCCGCGAGGTGATCCAGAACGCCAAAAGCCTGATTCAGCGCCATGTCCAGCGCCTGACCCGCTATCACTGCGCGAGCTGCGGCTTCAAGGCCAGCCAGTTTTTCTGGCGCTGCCCGGCCTGCGGCCGCTGGGACAGCTTTGACCCCGCCCGACACGAAGAATGAAGACTGCAAACACTGACCCGCGCGTCATCGTCGCGCTCGACTATCCCGATGCGCGCCCTGCGCTGGCGCTTGCCGCCCGGCTCGATCCCGCCGCACTCATTCGTTATGCGGAGGAACCGGAATATCGCGAAGCCGGCGGGGGGGCAGAACCCAGCCTTCTCGGG
>DAIMZB010000056.1:5830-10570 GCA_036734185.1 Thiobacillaceae bacterium
CCTCAAGGTCGGCAAGGAGCTGTTCACTGCCGCCGGCCCCGAACTGGTGCGCGAGCTTGTCGGCAAGGGCTTCGGCGTGTTTCTCGACCTCAAGTTCCACGACATCCCCAACACCGTGGCGGCAGCCTGCCGCGCTTCGGCCGAGCTGGGCGTGTGGATGTTGAACGTGCACGCCAGCGGCGGCCGCAAGATGATGGAAGCCGCGCGCGAGGCAGTCGACAGCTCTTCGCACAAGCCGCTGCTGATTGCCGTCACCGTGCTCACCAGCATGGATGAAGCCGGCCTGCATGAAATCGGCGTCGCCCGCAGCCCGCGCGAACAGGTGCTGCACCTGGCCGGGCTGGCGCAGCAAAGCAGCCTTGATGGCGTGGTCTGTTCGGCGCAGGAGGCGGCAGACCTGCGCACGAACTTTGGACAGGATTTTGCCCTGGTCACGCCCGGCATACGGCCGGCGGGCGCGGATGCCGGCGACCAGTCGCGCATCATGACGCCGGCAAAGGCCATTCAGGCCGGCGCCGACTATCTGGTCATCGGCCGCCCGATCACACAGGCAGCCGACCCGACGGAGGCATTGCGGTCCATCCAGACGCAAATCAATTCTTTGCAAGGAACGCAGTAATGAAAATTGCCATTGCCGGAACGGGCTACGTTGGGCTGTCCAATGCCGTCCTGCTTTCGCAGCACAATGAAGTCGTCGCGCTCGACATTGTTCCCGAGAAGGTGGCGATGCTGAACCGCAAGGAATCGCCGATCATGGATACGGAGATCGAGGACTACCTGCGGAACAAGCCGCTCAAGCTAAGTGCCACACTGGACAAGCGAGAAGCCTACGAAGGCGCGGACTTCGTGATCATCGCGACACCCACTGACTACGACCCGGAAACCAACTATTTCAACACGCGTTCGATCGAGGCGGTGATCCGCGACGTCATGGCGATCAACCCGAACGCAGTGATGGTGATCAAGTCCACCGTGCCAGTCGGCTATACCGTCAAGACCCGGGCGCAGCTGGGTTGCGAGAAGCTGATCTTTTCGCCCGAGTTCCTGCGCGAAGGCCAGGCCCTGCACGACAATCTCTATCCTTCGCGCATCATCGTCGGAGAGCGTTCGGAACGGGCAAAGGTTTTCGCTGACCTGCTTAGGCAGGGCGCGATCAAGCAGGATGTCCCCGTGCTGTTCACCGACCCGACCGAGGCCGAGGCGATCAAACTGTTCGCGAACACCTACCTGGCGATGCGCGTGGCGTATTTCAACGAGCTGGATACCTATGCCTCGACCCATGGCCTGGACAGCCGCCAGATCATCGACGGCGTCAGCCTCGACCCTCGCATTGGCAGCCATTACAACAATCCCTCGTTCGGCTATGGCGGCTATTGCCTCCCCAAGGACACCAAGCAGCTGCTGGCCAATTATCGGGACGTCCCGCAGAACCTCATTCATGCCATCGTCGAATCGAACACCACGCGCAAGGACTTCATTGCGGATTCCATTATCCGCATGAGTCCCCGCGTAGTCGGCGTCTATCGACTGATCATGAAAACCGGTTCGGACAATTTCCGCGCATCCAGCATCCAGGGCATCATGAAGCGCATCAAGGCCAAAGGCATCGAGGTCGTTGTGTACGAGCCCGTGCTCAAGGAGGCTGAGTTCTTTCACTCAAGGGTGGTCAACGACCTTGATGAATTCAAGCGCCTCTCTGATGTCATCGTCGCCAATCGCATGACTGAAGACCTGCGAGACGTCGCGGACAAGGTCTATACCCGCGACCTCTTCAGCAAGGATTGAACCAACCCGTTATGCAGCGCGATTTCCGACAGACGAGAAGCCATCAATGATCGACGCCCACTCTTTACAGCGTGCCCGCATCCTCGTGGTCGGCGATGTCATGCTGGACCGCTACTGGTTCGGCGATGTGTCGCGCATTTCGCCCGAGGCCCCCGTGCCGGTGGTCAAAGTCGGGAAGAACGAGGAGCGCCTGGGCGGTGCGGCCAACGTCGCACGCAACGTTGCTGCGCTGGGCGCGAGCTGCGCGCTGCTGTCCGTGGTGGGAGCAGACGAGGCCGGGCAGGCACTGGTCAGACTGCTCAAGGCAGAGCGTATCGACGCCCGGCTACACGAAGATGCCAGCGTGGCGACCACCATCAAGCTGCGCGTGATCGGCCGGCAACAACAATTGCTGCGCATTGATTTCGAGACCCAGCCCAGTCATGAAGTGCTGGCGGCGAAACTTGAAGAATTCGAGCGCCTGGTCAAGGAGTGCGACGTGGTGGTGCTGTCCGATTACGGCAAGGGTGGGCTGCTGCACATCGGCCGCATGATCGAGCGCGCGCACCAGCTCGGCAAGCGCGTGCTGGTCGATCCCAAGGGCGACGATTATGCGCGCTACGCCGGCGCCACCCTGCTGACGCCCAACCGGGCGGAATTCCGCGAAGTCGCGGGAAGCTGGAAGAGCGAGGCGGAATTCAGCGCCAAGGCGGAAGCCTTGCGCAAGGAACTGGGGCTGCAAGCCCTGCTGGTGACGCGCAGCGAGGAGGGCATGAGCCTGTTCCGCGAGAACCGGGTCGACCATGTCGAGGCGCAGGCGCGCGAGGTGTACGATGTTTCCGGCGCGGGCGACACCGTGATTGCGACCCTGGCCGTGGCGCTGGCCGCGGGTATGGATGATGTGGAGGCGATGCGGCTGGCCAACAAGGCGGGCGGCATTGTCGTTGGAAAACTGGGTACGGCAGTGGTTACGCCGGAAGAACTGTTCGGACGGGAATGAGCATGTATTACGTTGTTACCGGCGCAGCCGGCTTCATTGGCGCCAATATCGTCAAGGCATTGAACGAGCGCGGCGCGACCAACATTATCGCCGTGGACAATCTCACCAGGGCGGACAAGTTCAGGAACCTCGTCGACTGCGAGATCGCCGACTATCTGGACAAGAAGGATTTCATCAGCCTGGTCGAGACCGGCGTGCTGGACGGATCGGTCGAGGCGGTTTTCCACGAGGGCGCCTGCTCCGACACCATGGAGACCGATGGCCGCTACATGATGGAGAACAACTACCGCTATTCGGTGTCGCTCCTGAAATTCTGCCAGGACAACGACGCGCCTTTCCTGTATGCCTCTTCCGCCAGCGTGTACGGTGCAGGCCGCGTGTTTCGCGAGGAGCGCGAGCATGAGGGGCCGCTCAACGTCTACGGCTACTCAAAATTCCTGTTCGACCAGTACGTGCGGCGCATGTGGGACGAGCGCGGCGCGCAGATCGTCGGCTTCCGCTACTTCAACGTCTACGGCCCGCGCGAGCAGCACAAGGGGCGCATGGCCTCGGTTGCCTTCCATTTTTTCAACCAGTACCGCGAACACGGCAAGGTCAAGCTGTTCGAGGGCTGCGAGGGCTACGCCAACGGCGAGCAGCGCCGCGATTTCGTGTCGGTGGAGGACATCGTCAAGGTCAACCTGTGGTGCCTGGACAATCCAGAGGTCTCCGGCATCTTCAACCTCGGCACCGGCCGCTGCCAGAGTTTCAATGATGTCGCGGTGGCGACCGTCAACGCCTGCCGTGCACGCGACGGCCAGAAGCCGCTGAGCCTGGCCGAGATGCAGGGCCAGGGCATTGTCGAGTACATCGGTTTCCCTGAGGCGCTCAAGGGCAAGTACCAGAGCTACACCGAGGCTGACATGAGCGCCTTGCGCGATGCCGGCTACGATGCGCCGTTCTACACGGTGGAAGAAGGCGTGTCGCGCTACGTCGAACACCTTTCAGGGGCCTGACATGTGGAAACACATCGAGGATTTCGTCGGCAACACTCCGCTGGTGGCGCTGAAGCGCATGCCGGGCAAGACCAGCAACACGATCCTCCTGAAGCTCGAGGGCAACAATCCGGCCGGCTCGGTCAAGGACCGGCCTGCACTGTCCATGATCCAGCGCGCCGCTGCGCGCGGCGAGATCAGGCCGGGCGACACGCTCATTGAAGCGACCAGCGGCAACACCGGCATCGCACTTGCTATGGCCTCGGCCATGATGGGCTACAAGATGGTCCTGGTCATGCCCGAGCACCTGTCCATCGAGCGCCGCCAGAGCATGGCGGCCTACGGCGCGAAAATTGTGCTGACGCCGAAAGAAGGCGGCATGGAAAAGGCGCGCGACATCGCCGATGAGATGGTGCGCGAAGGCCAGGGCATCATGCTCGACCAGTTCTCCAATCCGGACAATCCCATCGCCCATTACGAAGGCACCGGCCCGGAAATCTGGCGTGACACCGGGGGCAGGATCACCCATTTCGTGTCCAGCATGGGCACCACCGGCACCATCATGGGCTGCTCGCGCTATTTCAAGGAAAAGAACCCGGCCGTCCAGGTCGTTGGTGTGCAGCCGGAAGAAGGCGCACAGATTCCCGGCATCCGCAAATGGCCGGAGGCCTACCTGCCGAAAATCTGCGACTTCAAGATGATCGACCGCATGATCTACGTGAGCCAGCAGGCCGCCGAGGAGACCACGCGCCAGCTCGCGCGCGAGGAAGGTATCTTCGCCGGCGTCTCGTCCGGCGGCGCGCTGGCTGCTGCCCTGCGGCTCTCGCAGGAAGTCGAGAACGCGGTGATCGTCTCCATCGTCTGCGATCGCGGCGACCGCTACCTGTCTACAGGCATTTTCCCTGCCTGATGGCCAAGGCCAAAACTCAATACACCTGCACCGAATGCGGCGGCAGCTCGCCCAAGTGGCAGGGACAGTGCCCGGCCTGCGGCGCCTGGAAC
>DAIMZB010000057.1:0-1949 GCA_036734185.1 Thiobacillaceae bacterium
CCGCGCGCGCGGCTGCGGCCCCGCTTGGCCTCGGCGAGGCGCAATTGGCGCAGTTGCAGGAACTCGGCGAATGCCTGAACTACAACGGTTATGGCGAAACCCTCGCAGATCTTCACTATGCTCCAGACGCGTTGTACCGCATCGTTCATCAGTATCGCGATCCGTTCGAAGTGGTCGCGCATGAGCCGGCCTTCAAGGTACTGAAAAACGGGTTCGAAACCGACATGGCCCATGCCGACAGTGCTCGGCCCGAAGTTGATCGCCCCGCCGGACGCATTTTCGTGCTGCCAGCGGAAAAATGGGCGCGCCGGATTTCCGGCGTGCTGGGCAATCGTCTGGCGGAGGCTTCGCATGGCCAGGAGCATGCGGTGCTGACGCGCAAGCCGGAAGGCGGCTATCTCGTCAGCGTGCGCGCACCGCTTGCCAACAAGTCTGGCGCGGACGAGATTTGCAGCCAGTTCGAAACCGGCGGCGGTCGCAAGGGCGCAGCGGGCATCAACCACTTGCCGGAAGCCGAGCTCGACCGTTTTGTCAGCCTGTTTTACTCGGTCTACAAGGAATAAGCGTGGAACAGCTCATTGCGCCCTATGGCGGCCAGCCGGTTGACCTGCGGGTGCCCGCAGAACGGATCGAGGCGCTCAAGAAAGAGGCCCTGAACCTGCCGTCGATCGATCTCGACTGGCGGCAGATCGGCGAGCTGGAAATGCTGATGAGCGGCGCCTACGCGCCATTGCGCGGCTACATGGCGCGCGCCGACTACGAAAGCGTGCTGGCGAACCTGACCCTTGCGGACGGCACTGCCTGGCCGTTGCCGCTTGCATTGCGAATCAGCGACAGGCAGGCCGGAGAGCTGAAGGCGGGCGACCGCGTCGCCTTGCGTGACAGCGAGGGGTTCATGCTTGCCGTATTGGGCATCACGGAAATCTGGCGGCCTGACCTTGCGCACGAGCGAGAATTGCTGGCGCGCTCGCCTGTCCCCGATGGAATGGACCTCAGCGAGGGTGGCTGGCATGTCGGCGGCACCCTGGAGGGCGTGTCCTTGCCGATGCACCACGATTTCTCGGCATTGCGCGTGACGCCGGCAGAGTTGCGCGCAACGCTTGCACGCCGAGGATGGCGCAAGATCGTTGCCTACCTTACCCGGCGGCCGATGCATCGCGCGCAGTTCGAGTTTTGCCTGCGCACCGCCATCGGGCAGGAAGCCAACCTGCTGCTGCTGCCATACGGCGGCGGCGACCTCGCCTCGCAGGCCGGGTACTTCACGCTGATGCGGACTTTCCAGGCCATCATGCCGCGCTTTCCGGCAGCCACAACGCAACTTGCCATGTTGCCAGTGGCGCCGCATGCCGCGAGCCCGCGCGAGAAATTCATGCGCGCCATTCTTGCCAGAAATTACGGTTGCAGCCATGCCATTGTCGGCGCCGAGCACATGGGCAGCGCCCGTTTCGATGTCGTGGCGGAAGCGCATCACATAGGGGTCACCCTGATCCCGCTCCCGCGCATGCGTTTTGTCGAGGACCGCGAGGAGTATGTGCCGGAATCGGAGCTGGCTGGCGATGCGCGCGGCGTCAGCATGGATGATGAGGAGTTTCAGCGCCGTTTGCGGTCGGGTATGAAGATTCCCGATTGGTATGCCTTTCCCGAAGTGATCGCGGAAATCTACCGCTGCAACCCGCCGCGCGACCGCCAGGGCTTCACGGTTTTCTTCACTGGATTGTCAGGCGCCGGGAAGTCGACCCTGGCGCGGGCGCTGGCGATACGGCTGATGGAAATGGGCGGCCGCCCCGTGACGCTGCTGGACGGCGATATCGTACGCCAGCATTTGTCCTCGGAACTGGGCTTCTCGCGCGAGCACCGCGACATCAACGTGCGCCGCATCGGCTTTGTCGCATCGGAAATTACCAAGAACCGCGGTGTCGCAATCTGTGCGCCGATCGCGCCCTACCGCC
>DAIMZB010000057.1:1959-10113 GCA_036734185.1 Thiobacillaceae bacterium
TACCCGCCGTGACGTGCGCAACATGATCGAGTCGGCCGGGGGGTTCATCGAGGTGTATGTTTCCACGCCCATCGAGACGTGCGAAGCGCGCGACCGAAAAGGGCTTTATGCCAAGGCGCGCGCGGGCTTGATTCCGGAATTCACCGGTGTTTCCGACCCCTACGAGGCGCCGGAAAGGCCCGAGGTCGCGCTCGACACGACCGAGCTCACGGTCGACGAGGCCATCCAGCGTATCCTGCTCAAACTGGAACGCGAAGGCTACCTGCGCTGAGCGCAGCCTGAGGTAACCCGAAAACAACGGCGGCCAAACTTGGCCGCCGTTGTCTCTGGGGGGATGCACTAGGCCGCTTCGTGATGAGGCGGGTGATGTCCGCGATGCACCAGCTGGATCGGGGAAAGCGACCCCAGCACCATGCCGGCGATGCTCATGAGCAGACCTGCGAACTGCGGCGGCCAGAATCCTTCCGGATTTGCGTACGACAGCCCCAGCCAGGTTGCGATGCCAAGAACCATCGCCAGCAGCGCGCCCTGTGTGGTCGCGGGGCGCCAGTACACGCCGGCGGCCAGCGGGACGAAAGCTGCCACCAGCGTGACCTGGTATGCATTTTCGACCATCGAATAGATGCTGGCGTTGGAGCGCAGGGCAAACACCACAATGCCGAGGGTGAACACCATCACCACCGCCCGCATGGTCCAGAGCTGGTGCTTGTCGCTCTTGAACTTGATGAACACTTTGAGGATGTTCTCGGTGAAGGTGGCAGAGGGTGCGAGGATGGTGCCGCTGGCCGTGGACATGATGGCCGAGAGCAGCGCGCCGAAGAACATGACCTGCGCGAGCATTGGCGTGTGCTGCAGGATCAGGTTGGGCAGGATGAGCTGCGAATCTTCCTTGAGGAATTTGTTCACCATGTCCGGCATGAGCAGGAAGGCGGAATAGGCGATGAATATGGGCAGGAAGGCAAACAGGAAATAAAGGCTGCCGCCCAGGACCGAGCCCCGCACTGCGGTCTTTTCGTCCTTGGCCGACATGACCCGCTGGAATACGTCCTGCTGCGGGATGGAGCCGAACATCATGGTGACCCAGGCGGCAATGAAAGCAACGACATCGCGCGGGTTGGCTTCCGGCAGGAAATTGAACTTGCCATGCTCGGCGGCGTGATTGATGACGACGGCTGCGCCGCCGGCCATGTCACTGACGACCCAGGCGATATAGCTGATGCCGATGATGATGATGGTCATCTGGAAGAAATCGGTGAGCGCCACCGACCACATGCCGCCAAACAGGGTATAGAGCAGCACGATGGCGGCGCCGATGATGATGCCGGTGCTCTGGTCGATCTGCCCGCCGGACAGGATGTTGAACACCAGGCCCAGCGCGGTCATTTGTGCCGACACCCAGCCAAGGTAGGACAGGATGATGCACAGGCTGGTCCCCACCTCCACGACGTGGTTGTAGCGCCGCTTGTAATAGTCGCCGATGGTCAGAAGCTTCATCCGGTACAGCGGCCTGGCAAAGAAGAGGCCGACCAGAATCAGGCACATGCTCGATCCGAACGGGTCGGCGACGATGCCGTGCATGCCTTCTTCAAGGAAGGTGGAAGAAATGCCCAGCACGGTCTCCGAGCCGAACCAGGTGGCGAACACCGTTGCAGTGACGATGTAAATGGGCAGGCTGCGCCCGGCCACCACGTAATCCCTGGAATTTTTGACCCGTGTGGCCGCGTAGATGCCGATCAGGATCGACAACAGCAGGTAGAGAATGACGAACCAGGCGAGCATTGTTTATGTGTCCCCGTTATGTGGTTGATCGGGCGCCATGCGCCCGGTTCGGCTCGTTTCCCTGATTGTCGGCTGCGAGCGGAAAGATTTTAATAAAAACTCAGCGCCATGCGAATCGCGAGTGCGAACAGCAGCAGGGCGAATACGCGCTTGAGCCGGCCGACCGGCATGGCGTGGGCGGAACGCGCCCCCAGCGGCGCGGTGCTGATGCTGCCGATGGCGATGCAGGCCAGCGCAGTAAGGTGGATGTAGCCCAGGGTGCCGGGTATGGCTGGGCCGGCTGGCCCGTTCAGTGCGTAGCCGACAGCGCCGGCGGCGGCGATGGGCAGGCCGATGGCGGCGGAGGTACCGATGGCCCGGTGCAGCGGCACGTTGCACCACAGCTGGAAAGGCACCGAAAGCGTGCCGCCGCCGATGCCAACCCAGCTCGACACTGCGCCGATCACGCTGCCGGCGCCGAACATTCCGGCAATGCCCGGCAGCTGGCGATGGGGAGTGGGCTTGAAGTTCCACCACATCTGGACAGCAGCGTAGAACAGGAAGACGACGAAGAAGATCTTCAGCGGGACGGGCGACAGTCGCGCCGCGAGCGCCGCGCCGACGAAGGTTCCGAGCAGAATGCCGGGGGTGATGCGCCTGACCGTGCGCCACTCGACCGCGCCGCGGGCATGGTGCGCGCGCAGGCTGGAAATCGAGGTGAACAGGATGCTGGCAAGCGAGGTGCCCAGCGCGTAGTGCATGGCGTTGTGGGTCAGCCCCTGGGTTTCCAGCAGCCAGACCAGGATCGGCACAATGATCAGGCCGCCGCCCACGCCCAGCAGGCCGGCCACGAAACCCGCGGTGAGGCCAAGCAGAATGTAGCCGACGATGAGTTCCATCAGAGCAGGCTCAGGATGAAGTTATATTCCTTGGGATCGACCGGCGTGATGGAAAGCCGGTTGCCCTTTTGCAGGATGCGCATGTTGGCAAGCTCGGGATGGCTGCGCAGTTCCTTGATCGACACCAGGCGGGTCTTCTTCACCAGTTTGACGTCGACATTCATCCAGCGCGGATTTTCACGTGTCGCCTTGGGGTCGAAGTATTTGTTCTTCGGGTCGAACTGCGTCTCGTCCGGGTAGGCCTTCCTGTTTACCTTTGCCAGACCGGCCACGCCCGGCTCTTCGCACGAAGAATGGTAAAACAGCACCTTGTCGCCAGCTTCCATCTGGTCGCGCATGAAGTTGCGCGCCTGGTAGTTGCGCACGCCATACCAGGCGACAGTCTGGCCCGGCATGGCGGCGAGGTCATCAATGGAGACGTCGGAAGGTTCGGATTTCATCAGCCAGTAGCGCATAAGCTGTCTCTCGGAATTGCAAAGTCAAAGTGCCGCTGTCGCACCCCGGCTCAGGCGCGCCTGATCAACGTGCCGACGCCTTCCGGCGTCAGCACTTCCAGCAGCAGGGCGTGTTCCACGCGTCCGTCGATGATGTGCGCGGTTTTCACGCCACTGTTGACGGCATCGAGCGCATAGCCGACCTTGGGGATCATGCCGCCGGAAATCGTGCCGTCCGCGGTCAGTTCGTCCACCTCGTGCGGGGTCAGGCCGGTCAGGAGCTGCCCCTGCTTGTCGAGTACGCCGGGGGTGTTGGTCATGAAGATGACCTTCTCGGCCTGCAGCACCCCGGCGATTTTGCCCGCGGCGACATCGGCGTTGATGTTGTAGGCATTGCCCTCAGTGTCAGTGCCCAGCGGCGCGATCACCGGGATGAAATCGCGCGCGTCCAGATGCATGATGATTTCGGGGTCGATGCTGGTAATTTCGCCGACCTGGCCGATGTCCAGCATTTCCTGGGCCTTTTCCTTGCTTGGCACCAGCATCTTCTTGGCGTGGATGAAATTGCCGTCCTTGCCTGTCAGGCCGACCGCCTTGCCGCCATGCTTGTTGATGAGGGTGACGATGTCCTGGTTGACCAGGCCACCCAGCACCATTTCCACCACATCCAGGGTTTCTTCGTCGGTCACGCGCATGCCCTGGATGAACTCGCTCTGCTTGCCGATGCGCTGGAGCAGGCCGGCGATCTGCGGGCCGCCGCCGTGCACGACCACCGGATTCATGCCGACCAGCTTGAGCAGCACCACGTCCTTGGCGAAGGCCTCCATCAGATGGCGCTCGGTCATGGCGTTGCCGCCGTATTTGATGACGATGGTCTTGTCGTAAAAGCGCTGGATGTAGGGCAGGGCCTCGGAAAGAATCTGCGCCTTGTCAGCTGCGGTGTATGCGGTCATGGGGGCCTCGTTGGTGACAGTCCCGCCATTTTAGTGCCCTGTCGCGCAATAAAAAAGCGGCCAGTCGGCCGCCTGGAAAAATACTGCCCGGGAGGGATCATTCGATGGCCAGACGTTTGCTGGCGGCCGCTGCCTTCTTGGGCAGCGTCAGTTCCAGCACGCCATCGTTGTATCGGGCGTTCGCCGCCGCTTCGTCTATGTCCGAGCCGAGGGAAAAGCTGCGGAATACCTTGCCGTAGCCGCGCTCGCGCTTGAGGACTTTTTCGCCCTCCTTCTGTTCGGATTCGGAGCGGGTTTCGGCCGCTATCGATACGGTGTTGCCTTCGATGGAAACGTGGATGTCCTCTTTCTTTACGCCCGGCAGGTCGGCATGGACGGTGTAGGACTTGTCGGTTTCCTTTACGTCCATCTTGAACTGAGGCAGTTCACGGTCCATGCGCACGGGGCGGAAAAAACCACGGAACAGGTCGTCAAACGGATCGACACTGGTTTCAAACGGATCAAAGCGAGTCAGATTTGCCATTATTCCTCCTTGCTTGAAATGGGCGGGATTGCCCTGTCTGACCTCAATCTAGGGGCCGGCCGCAGGATTTCAAGCAGGGAAGGAGATGGCTGGCAGGTGCCCGCGCCGGCTGGCGAGGGTGGGGCGGGAGCGGCTATTTCGCCCGCCGCCCCGGCAAGGATCAATGGCCGTGCATGGAATTGTGCATGGCGGCATTCACCGCGCGGACTTCTGCCGTCGCCGCCACCTTTTCGACCTTGTCGCCCCGCTTGACCAGGAGGGTGAGCGGCACCTTGTCGCCGGCCTTGAGCGGGTTCTTGGACTGGTAAAGCATGAGATGCAGGCCGCCGGGTGCGAGGCTGACGGTCTTCCCCTTGGGCAGGTCGATGGACTTGACCTCGCGCATCTGCATGACGTCGCCCTGCATCTTCATTTCATGCAGTTCGATTTTCCCGACCGCCGGGCTGCTGGCCTGAACGAGGCTGGCGTCAGTATCGCTGGTCAGGTCCATAAACCCGCCGACCACGGCCTGGCCGGGCGCAGGCTCGCGTATCCAGGCGTTTTCAATCTTGACGCCGTCGGCCAGCACGGGGCCGGCGAGCAGCGCGGCAATGAACAGGGCATGCATTCTCATTGGAGTTCTCCGAAAAAATGTCCGCCGGCAGGGCGGACATGAAAGGAAGAGAGACATGTGCGGAAGCGATTCGCACATGCCAGCAATAATGAACATGCCCCGGGTGGCTGGCAATGCGACATGATGTCGCAGCTCGCCCCGGCCTTAGGCTGCGTGCTTGCGGTAGGGGTAGAACTCGTCGCCCACGCGGTTCATGCGGGAAACATCGAACCGCGCCTTGGCTTCACCCGTGAACTGGTTCTCGATCGCGGCATAGGCTTCGCTTGCCCATGCCTTGTCCTTGAGTTCCTCGGCGATGCCTTCGACCCAGCGCAGCTTGTCGGCCGGGCTGGACAGGGTGTTGCCACAGCCCATGTACACCTTGCGTACCACGTCGGCGGCGAAGCCGGAGTTTTTCATGCGAGCGGCCAGCTGGATGCAGCCCTCGGCGCTGCCGCAGGCTTGTGCGGCCTGCATCAGCGTGTTTTCCGCACCGGCAGCATCACCGCCCTTGGCCATGAGCTGGGCGACGTGGGCCAGCGCGTAATGGTCTTTGGCCTTGGTTTTGGCTTCGTTCAGCAGGTTCACGCCCCAGGCTGCGTCGCCGATGTCGGCAATGACCAGTTCGGCGAGCTTGGTGTAGTCATAGACGCTGGCGTCGGGACTGGATTTGATGGAAGTTTCGCGCTGCTGCACGTAGGCGCGTGCCTTCTCGCGGCCCAGTTCCTTGTTCTTGAGCGCGGTGGCGGCGGTTTTCACCACTTCCTTGAACCACACGAAGTCGCCGGACTTGGCGGCCGCGCCGTCGAGCAGGCGGGCGACCCAGGCAGCATCGTTGACGTGCTTGTCCACCGCCAGGATCAGCGGGCGGTAACGCAGGAATTGATAGTCGCCCTCGTCCAGCATGGCTTCCACCTTGCCGAGCAGCTTGGCAGCGTAGAACGGGTCTTCGAGCTCGGCCATGACCTGGTCGGCCAGGGCGAACAGTTTCTTGGGAGTGTCGGCGAGGTCTTCCTGTTTGCCGAATTCCACGTACTTGGCCTGGTTGGCGGCACGCTTGTCGTACTTGCTCTGCACGCGGGCCACGCGTGCGGCGTCGTCGGCGAAATCGGACTTGGCGGCGTCCACCACTTTTTGCATTTCATCCAGCGAGGCCACGGCATTTTCGGCCTGGTCCATGAGGCTGGCTGCGCCGGCGGCATCGCCGGTGGACTTCAGGCCGCGTGCGAGGTCGATGAACTGTTCGGTGGCGGTGGCGATCTCGCCACCCTTTTTCAGCACGGCCTGCATGAATTCGGTTTCGCCGATGGCCTTGGCGGCGTCGAGCAGGCTCTTCACGGCGTTGAAATCGGCGGCGCCGTCGAGCGCGCGCTGGTACAGGGCCTTGGCCTTGGCCGGGTCGCCCAGGGTCTTGGCGGTTTCGCCGGCCAGCGACAGCAGGTCGGCGACGTTGGTGAGCTTGCCCGCGGCCTTTTCCAGGATCGCGCCGGCGTAATCCTTGTCGCGCAGGTGCTCCACCGCGGCAGCGGCGAGCTTGGTGTACTCAACGGCGCGGGCGATCTTGCTTTCGGCCTTTTCGTAGACTTTCTTCGCGAAGGCGCTGTCGCCAAGCATGGCGGCGGCCTGGCGGCCCAGTTCGATCAGGGGGTCGAGGTTATTGGTTTCCTTCAGCGCAGTGTCGAGCGCGGCTTCGGCACCGGCCTTGTCGCCGAGTACCTTCATCTTGCCTTCGGCGAGGTAGACCTGCTCCTCGCCCGACATGCAGTAGTCTTCTGCGGTCTGCAGCAGCTCTTCAGCGCGGGCCTGGTCGCCCAACTGCTTGTAGACGATGGCGACGGCGGCGAGGTCCTTGGTGAACTGACAGTCGTCCGCAACGCGGTCGACCAGTTCCTTGGCGTAGGCGGCGTCGGCGGGCTCCTGCAGGGCTTCCAGCGCCAGGGCGGCGTAGTCGGCGCCGGTGTTGCATTCGGCTTCTTTGGGGCTGAGGGTGTCTCGGGTGGCCATGATCATCATCTCCAGGCTGAATTTCCTTGTAAGCCCGCGATTTTACCGCGCCACCGCCAGCGCAAGCCTAGGAAGGTTTTATGAGCTTATAGCGCCAATTTATTCTTACAGCACGTAGCGGCTGAGGTCTTCATCCGCCGCCAGGGTGTTGAGGCGCTGGTTGACATAGTCGGCGTCGATCACCACCGTCTGGCCCTCGCGTCTGCTGGCCTCGAAGGAAACCTCCTCGAGCAGGCGTTCCATGATGGTGTGCAGGCGGCGTGCGCCGATGTTCTCGGTCTTTTCGTTGACCTGGTGGGCAATCTCGGCGATGCGGCGGATGCCGTCCGCGCCGAAATCCAGCCTCACGCCCTCGGTTTCCAGCAAGGCCTGATACTGCCGGGTCAGGCAGGCATCGGTGCTGGTGAGGATGCGTTCGAAATCCTCCACCGACAGCGGCCCCAGTTCCACGCGGATGGGCAGGCGGCCCTGCAGTTCCGGGATGAGGTCGGAGGGGCGCGAAAGATGGAAGGCGCCGCTGGCGATGAACAGGATGTGGTCGCTCTTGACCATGCCGTACTTGGTGGACACTGTCGTGCCTTCCACCAGCGGCAGGAGGTCGCGCTGCACGCCCTGGCGCGAGACATCGGCGCCGCTGGTGCCTTCGCGCGCCGCAATCTTGTCGACTTCATCCAGAAAAACGATGCCGTTCTGTTCGACCGCTTCGATGGCGGCGAGCTTGATTTCCTCTTCGTTCACCAGCGCGGCAGCCTCTTCCTCGGTGGCCAGCCTGAGGGCTTCCTTCACTTTCAGCTTGCGCGTGCGCGTGCGTCCGCCGCCCAGGCCCTGAAACATGCCTTGCAACTGCTGGGACAGGTCTTCCATGCCGGGCGGGGTGAAGATCTGCATCGACGCGGCGGGCTGCGACAGTTCGATCTCGATTTCCTTGTCGTCCAGCTGGGCTTCGCGCAGCATCTTGCGGAATTTCTGGCGGGTGCCAGAGTCTTCCGGC
>DAIMZB010000058.1:0-10001 GCA_036734185.1 Thiobacillaceae bacterium
CTACAAGGGCGCCTTTCACAACCTGCGCGTGGCCATCGTCGGCGACATCCTGCACTCGCGCGTGGCGCGCTCGCAGATCCACGCCCTCACCACGCTGGGCGTGCCGGAAGTGCGCGTGATCGCGCCGCGCACCCTGCTGCCCGCAGGCGTCGAACAGATGGGCGTGCACGTGTTTCACGATATGAAGGCCGGCCTGAAGGACGTCGACGTGGTCATCATGCTGCGCCTGCAAAACGAGCGCATGAAGGGTGCGCTGCTGCCCTCGGCGCAGGAATACTTCAAGCAATACGGGCTTACTGCGGACAAGCTCTCACTGGCCAAATCCGATGCCATCGTGATGCACCCCGGTCCGATGAACCGCGGCGTGGAAATCGACTCCGAGGTCGCCGACGGCGCGCAGTCGGTGATCCTGCCGCAAGTCACCTACGGCATCGCGGTGCGCATGGCGGTGATGAGCATGTTGATGGGGCCCGCACAATGAAGATACACATCAAGGGCGGCCGTTTGATCGACCCGGCCAGCGGCACCGACAGGCCCGCGGACGTTTTCCTTGCCGCCGGCAAGGTCGCCGGCATCGGCAGCGCCCCGGACGGCTTCCATGCCAACAAGGTGATCGATGCGGCGAGCTGCGTGGTCTGTCCCGGCCTGGTGGATCTCTCCGTGCGCCTGCGCGAGCCTGGCCTCGAATACAAGGCCACGCTGGAATCGGAAATGCTGGCCGCGGCAAGCGGCGGCGTCACCTCGCTCGCCATCCCGCCCGACACCGACCCCCCGCTCGACGAGCCGGGCCTCGTGGAAATGCTCAAATTCCGCGCCAAGAACCTGCCGGGGCCGCGCGTTTACCCGGTCGGCGCACTGACCCAGAAACTCAAGGGCGAGGCGCTGACCGAAATGGCCGAGCTCGCGGAAGCCGGCTGCGTCGCGTTCTCCCACGCCGATGCGCCGTTTGCCGACACCCAGATCCTGCTGCGTGCGCTCGATTACGCCGCCACCTTCGATTTCCCGGTGTGGCTGCGGCCGCAGGATTCCCATCTTGCACGCGGCGGCGTTGCCCATGACGGCCCTGTCGCTTCGCGCCTTGGTCTGCCCGGCATTCCCGCCCTGGCGGAAACCGTCGCCATTGCCACGATCCTGGCGCTCGCGCGCGAAACCGGCGTGCGCCTGCATCTCGCCCGGCTGTCCACGCGCGAGGGTGTCGAGATGGTGCGCGCGGCAAAAGCCCAGGGGCTCAAAGTCACCTGCGACGTGTCAGCCAACCACCTGCACCTGTCGGAAATGGACCTCACCCGCTTTGACAGCAACCTGCATTTCCTGCCCCCGGCCAGAAGCCTGCGCGACCGCGATGCCCTGATTGCCGGCGTGAAGGACGGCACCATCGATGCCATTTGTTCCGACCACGCACCGGTCGACGACAACGAAAAGCAGCTGCCGTTCGGCGAGGCCTCGCCCGGCACCTCTGGCGTCGAGCTGCTGCTGCCGCTGACCCTGAAATGGGCCATTGAAAACCAGGTGCCGCTGAGCCAGGCACTCACCCGCGTCACCCGCGCACCGGCAAAAATACTCGGTGTCGCAAATGGCCATCTCGGCATTGGGGCCAATGCCGACATCTGCGTCTTTGACCCCGAAGCCCGCTTCACTGTCACGCCGAAAACCCTCAAGAGCCAGGGCAAAAATACGCCTTTCCTTGGCCTCGAACTGCCCGGCGTGGTCAGGGCAACGGTTATCGACGGCCATCTCGATTACGAACGTCACTAAGCAGGCCAATACCGTCCGGAGCGGTCGGTAATCGCGTAAAATGCGGTTTTGCAAGCAGTTTTTGTCATGCCCCGCCTGCGCGAAATCCCCTACAACTACACGTCGTTCTCCGATCGCGAGATTGTCATCCGCCTGTTGGGTGAAGAAGCGTGGACCACGCTCAACACCTTGCGTGACGAACGCAGGACCGGGCGTTCCGCGCGCATGCTGTTCGAGGTCCTCGGCGACATCTGGGTCGTTGAACGCAACCCCTACCTGCAGGACGACCTGCTCGACAACCCGCGCCGGCGCACGGCGCTGATCGAAGCACTGAATCACCGCCTGAACGAAATCGAAAACCGCCGCCAGGGCAATGAACAAGTGGCCAAGCTGCTCGGCGCCGCGCACAAGGCCGTCAACAGGTTTTCCAGCCAGTTCCAGCAAAGTGTCGACCTGCGCCGCGAGATCCTGCGCACGCTGTCGCGCGTCACGCGCAAGGACAACATCCGCTTTGACGGCCTGAGCCGCGTATCGCACGTCACCGATGCGACCGACTGGCGCGTGGAATACCCCTTCGTGGTGCTGACGCCGGACACCGAGGCGGAAATCGCGGATCTGGTGGCGGGCTGCATCGAGCTCGGGCTCACAGTGATTCCGCGCGGCGGCGGCACCGGCTACACCGGCGGCGCGATTCCGCTCACGCCATACTCTGCGGTGATCAACACTGAAAAGCTGGAGCAGCTCTCCGGCATCGAAATGCTGCGCCTGCCTGGACTGAACCGCGAGATCGCCACCATCCATTGCGGCGCCGGCGTAGTAACCCGCCGCGTAATGGATGCGGCCGACGCCGCAGGGCTTGCCTTCGCCGTCGACCCGACCTCGGCCGATGCCTCCACCATCGGCGGCAACGTGGCCATGAACGCGGGCGGCAAGAAAGCCGTGCTCTGGGGCACGGCACTCGACAACCTGGTGTCGTGGAAAATGGTCACACCGGACGCCAACTGGCTGGAAGTCATGCGGCTCGACCACAACCTCGGCAAGATCCACGACGCGAAAGTCGCCCGCTTCGAGATCCGCCGCTACAGCCGCGAGTCCGGGCGCGAGATCGGCGCACGCCAGATTCTGGAAATCCCCGGTGAGCATTTCCGCAAGGTCGGCCTGGGCAAGGACGTCACCGACAAGTTCCTGGCCGGCCTGCCCGGCATCCAGAAGGAGGGCTGCGACGGCCTCATCACCTCGGCGCGCTTCGTTCTGCACCGCCTGCCTGCGCACACCCGCACGGTGTGCCTGGAATTCTTCGGCCAGGTGCGCGACGCGGTACCGGCCATCGTCGAGGTCAAGGATTATCTGGATGCGCATCCGGCCGCCATTCTCGCCGGCCTCGAACACCTCGATGCGCGCTACGTGAAGGCCGTGGGCTACGCGACGAAAGCAAACCGCAACCAGCGCCCGACCATGGTGCTCCTGGCCGACATCGTGTCCGATGACGAAAACGCGGCCATGGAAGCCGCCTCGCACATCGTGCGCCTCGCGAACGCCCGCCACGGCGAGGGTTTCATTGCCGTAACGCCCGAGACCCGCAAGAAATTCTGGCTCGACCGCGCGCGCACAGCGGCGATCGCCAAGCACACCAACGCTTTCAAGATCAACGAGGACGTCGTCATCCCGCTGCCGCGCCTGGCGGATTATTCCGACGGGGTCGAGCGCATCAACGTCGAACTGTCGATCCGGAACAAGCTCGCCCTGCTCGACCGCCTGAATGCATTCTTCCAGGGCAATCTGCCGCTGTACCAGGACGAGGACACGGTCGCCGACGCAGCCATGACCGAGGAGCGCCGCGAGCGCGCCTTCCAGCTGCTCGACAAGGTGCGCGCCCGCTGGCAGTGGCTGCTCGACAACCTGGACGCGCCGCCATCGAGCGCGGAACTGGCCATCGCCAGCACCGACCTCGTTTCCGCCAGCGCGCACACCAGCGTGTTCCATGCGCTGCAGGACCACACACTGCGCGTGTCCTGGAAGCGCGAGGTCAGGAAACCGCTGCAGGAGATCTTCGTCGGCCGCGAATACCAGAACGTGCTGACCGAATGCGACAAGATCCATCGCGAGGTATTGAAGTCGCGCGTGTTCGTGGCCCTGCACATGCACGCAGGCGACGGCAACGTGCACACCAACATCCCGGTCAACTCCGACGATTACGCCATGCTGCAGGCCGCCAACGCGGCCGTTGCCCGCATCATGCGGCTGGCCGAGGACCTCGGTGGCGTCATCTCCGGCGAGCACGGCATCGGCATCACCAAGCTCGAGTTCCTGTCGCCGGACGTGATCGAAACCTTTGCTGCCTACAAGCGCGAGGTCGACCCCAAGGGCCACTTCAATCGCGGCAAGCTGCTCGAAGGCGCCGACCTGCGCAACGCCTACACGCCGTCCTTCTCCCTGCTGGAAACCGAATCGCTGATCATGGAGCAGTCGGAAATCGGCGCGATTGCCGATTCCATCGCCGACTGCCTGCGCTGCGGCAAGTGCAAGCCGGTGTGCAACACGCACATCCCGCGCGCCAATCTTTTATACAGCCCGCGCAACAAGATTCTCGCCACCTCGCTCCTGATCGAGGCCTTCCTGTACGAAGAGCAGACCCGGCGCGGCGTGTCGCTTGCGCACTTCGACGAATTCAACGACGTGGCCGACCACTGCACCGTTTGCCACAAATGCCTGAATCCCTGCCCGGTCGACATCGACTTCGGCGATGTGTCGATCGCCATGCGCAACTTCCTGCGCAAGCAGGGGCAAAAGAAGTTCAATCCCGGCTCGGCTGCCTCGATGTTCTTCCTCAACAGCAAGGACGCCAACGCCATCAAGATCGTGCGCAAGGCCATGATCGAGTGGGGCTATGCCGGCCAGCGCCTGGGTCATGCCGTGGGCAAGAAACTCGGCCTGATCCAGCGTCAGACCAAGCTGCCGCCGGCGACCACCGGCAAGGCCTCAATTCCGGCACAGGTCATCCACTTCATCAACAAGCCGATGCCAGGCGGGCTGCCGAAGAAAACCTCGCGTGCATTGTTGGGCCTGGAAGACCCGCGCATCGTGCCGGTGATCCGCGACCCGGCCAAGCTCAGCGAGGATTCCGACGCGGTGTTCTACTTCCCGGGCTGCGGCTCGGAGCGGCTGTTCTCGCAGGTCGGCCTCGCCACCCAGGCCATGCTTTATGAGCTGGGCGCGCAGACAGTATTGCCGCCCGGTTACCTGTGCTGCGGCTACCCGCAGACCTCGGCCGGCCGTGCCGATCTGGGCGACGCCATTACCACCGACAACCGCGTGCTGTTCCACCGCGTCGCCAACACGCTCAACTACCTCGACATCAAGACCGTGATCGTGTCCTGCGGCACCTGCATGGACCAGCTGCTGAAATACCAGTTCGACAAGATCTTCCCAGGCTGCCGGCTGCTCGACATCCATGAGCACCTGATGGAAAAGGGCGTGAAGCTCGACGGCGTCGAGGGCGTGCAGTTCCTTTACCACGACCCCTGCCATACGCCGATGAAGACGCACACGCCGATCAAGGTGGCGAACACACTGATGGGCCAGGAAGTGAAACTGTCCGACCGCTGCTGCGGCGAATCCGGCACCCTCGCTGTCACCCGCCCGGACATCTCCACCCAGATCCGCTTCCGCAAGCAGGAAGAGCTCGAGCGCGGCAAGGCCGAGCTGCTTGGCAGTGCCGAAAACCCACTGGCCGGCGGCAAGGTCAAGATCCTCCCCTCCTGCCCCTCCTGCCTGCAGGGCCTGTCGCGCTACCAGGAAGACACGGACATCGAGCCAGACTACATCGTGGTCGAAATGGCGAAGAAACTGCTCGGCGAGAACTGGATGGCCGAGTATGTCGAAAAGGCCACCCACGGCGGCATCGAACGCGTGCTCCTGTGAACTGCCCGCTTTGCGAATCTCCCGGCGAGGAACTGCTGCTGCAGGATGATTTCTGCCGCGTCGTGCTGGTTTCCGACACACCCGGCTACCCGGGCTTCTGCCGCGTCATCCTCAACCGCCATGTGCAGGAAATGACCGACCTCGACCCGCAGGAACGCGACCGTCTGATGGGCATGGTGTGGAAAACCGAGCAGGCTGTGCGCGCGGTCATGCATCCCGACAAGATCAACCTTGCCTCCCTTGGCAATGTCGTGCCGCACTTGCACTGGCACGTCATACCGCGCTTTGCAGACGATCCGCACTTCCCCAGCCCCATCTGGGGCAGTGCCATACGCGAGCCGGCGGCGCGTCCGGTGCGCCCCCTCGCCGAGCTCTTGCGCGATGCCCTGCAGCGGGGATAATGGGCCTGGTAGCAATCCGGAATATTTCTTGAAATGACCAGGATTCAGGACTGACCAGGGGGGCCGCCCCTGCATGCGGAAACATGCTGAACGTGCAAAAACATGCCCATATAAGCTTCCGCATCGTGGCTGGCTTTCTGGCCGTGCTTGCCCTGATGGCCAGCCTTGCCGTCATTGGACTGCGCTACATCTCCGACACCAACCAGCGCCTCCGGGAAATCGTCGAGAGCAACAACCTCAAGACCCAGCTGGCCAGCACCATGCAAACGGCCCTGCGCGAGCGTGCATTGAGCATGCATGCGCTTTCGGTAATGACCGACCCCTTCGACAAGGATGCCGAACAGCAGCGCTTCAACAACTACGCATCGATCTACCTGGCCGCGCGCGAGCGCCTCGAACAGCTCCCGCTGAATGACCGCGAGCGCGAAATCCTCGCGCGCATCAGCGTCCTCATGAGCGAATCCAACCCAGAAGTCCAGGCCGTCGTCGACATGAGCATGGAAAACCGGAAAGCCGAATTGTTCGAGCGCATACGCAATCGCGCCATGCCCAAGCAAAGAAAAATCGCCGATGAAGTGAATGGGCTGATCCTGCTGCAGCAGGAGCTGACCGACGCAGCGATGAAGAACGCCGATTTCTCCTACAGTCGCGTGCGCACGCTCATGATCCTGCTTGGCATGGTTGCCATGCTGATCAGCCTGCTGATCACGCTTTACGTCAGCCGCCGCGTCAGCCTGCAGGCAAGGCAGCTCGCGGCACAGGCGCTGTACGACCCGCTCACCGGCCTGCCCAACCGCAGCCTGCTGCAGGACCGCCTCGAACAGGCCATTGCCCACTCACGCCGCAGCAAGCGTCCCTTTGGCGTGGCGCTGATGGATCTCAACCGCTTCAAGGAGGTCAACGACACGCTTGGCCACAACGTGGGGGATGAACTGCTGAGGGAGGTGGGCCGGCGCCTCAGGAACCTGGTCCGCGCGGACGACACCGTGGCCCGGATGGGGGGTGACGAATTCGTGGTCATCCTTCAGGGCATGGGCGAAGCCGGTATTTCCTCGTTCGTGCACAAGCTGCAGACCGCGCTTGAGCCGGTTTTCTTCTGGGAAAACCAGAGCATCCACATCAGCGCCAGCACCGGGATTGCCCTCTTCCCCCTGCACGCGGAAGACGCAAGTTCGCTGATACGCTACGCCGATATCGCGATGTACCAGGCCAAGCGGGCCGACCGCGACCACGCTGTCTATGCTCCCGAGCACGAGCGAAGCAGCCGCGAGATGCTTACGCTGAAAAGCGAGCTGCGCGATGCCATCCAGTCGGGCCAGATGGTCCTGCACTACCAGCCCAAGATCGACCACCAGAACTGCAGCGTGATCGGCCTGGAGGCGCTGGTTCGATGGCGCCATCCGCAACGAGGCTTGCTGGCGCCAGAAGTCTTCATCCCCCTGGCGGAAGAGGCCGGCCTCATCCGCCAGCTCACGCACTGGGTCCTGGAAACTGCGCTGTCGCGCCTCGTCATGCTCCAGGAAAAGGGCCATTCCCTGACCATGGGAGTAAACCTTTCCGCCCGCAGCCTGCACGACCTGAAAATCCCCGAACTCGTCGCCTCAACGCTTCGTTCCACAGGTGTCGAACCCAGTCGGCTCATCCTGGAAATCACTGAAAGTGCGGTCATGTCGAACCCTGCGGATGCGCTCACCATCCTGCGCAAGCTCGACAGCATGGGCATCACCCTGGCAATCGACGACTTCGGCACCGGCTACTCTTCGCTTGCCCACTTGCGGCAGCTGCCTGTCGATGAGATCAAGATCGACAAGTCATTCGTCATCGAGATGGAAGAAAACGAGAACGATGCCGTGATCGTGCGATCCATCATCGACCTCGCGCACAATCTCGGGCTCAAGGTGGTCGCGGAAGGTGTTGACACCAAGGATGCCTGGGACACCCTGACCATACTCGGCTGCGACCATTCGCAGGGCTATTACCTGTGCAGGCCGCTGCCGTGGGACGAACTGTTCAAGTGGCTCGAGGAAGCCCCGTCCGGCAGCCTGCAGGCCCTGAAGCCGCACCGCGCCAAAACCGACACCAGCGGTTAGCCCCCGGTCGCGCTCTTCTCCAGCGCCTCCCAGCGTTCCAGCAGCTCGAGCAGCGCCAGTTCGATTTCTTCCAGCCGCGCATTCATGGCGGCGGCATCATTGCCCGCCTGCTGGTAGGTGGCGGGGTCTCCGAGCCTGGCCTGCAAAACCGCCTGCTCTTCCTCGAGCGCCTGAATCTTTTGCGGGATCGCGTCCAGCTCGCGCTGGTCCTTGTAACTGAGCTTGCGGCTTTGCCGGCGCGCTGCGGGCGGCTGCGCGCCGACTACGGTCTTGGTCGCTGGCGCTGGCGGGCGGCTGCGCGCCGCGCGCTCACGTTTCCAGTCCTCGTAGCCGCCCGCGACGACGCTCAGCTGCCCTTCGCCCTCGAAGGCAATGGAAGCGGTCACCACATTGTCGAGAAAGGCGCGGTCGTGCGACACCAGAATGACCGTACCCGCATAATCCTGCAGCAGCTGCTCCAGTAGTTCGAGGGTGTCGATATCGAGATCGTTGGTAGGTTCGTCCAGCACAAGCACGTTGGCCGGGCGCGCGAACAGGCGCGCTAGCAGCAGCCGGTTGCGCTCGCCGCCGGACAGCGCAGACACTTTGGCGCGCGCGCGCTCGGGCGGAAACAGGAACTGCTCGAGATAGCCGATGACATGGGTCTTCTGGCCGGCGATCTCGACATAGTCCGAGCCCGGCGAAATGGTGTCGATCAACGTGGCGTCGTCGTCCAGCACGTTGCGAAACTGGTCGAAATACGCCACCTGAAGATTGGTGCCGCGCTTGACGCGGCCGCTATCCGGCTGCAGCTCGCCGAGGATGAGCTTGATCAGCGTGGTCTTGCCGGCGCCGTTCGGGCCGAGCAGGCCGAGCTTGTCGCCGCGCAGAATGGTGGCCGAGAAATCGCGAACCAGCGTACGCCCGGGGATCGCGTAATTCACGTTTTCCAGCTCGGCCACGATTTTGCCCGACCGCTCTCCGGCATCGATCTGCAGGCCAACCTGGCCAAGCTGCTCGCGGCGCGCGGCGCGAACCCGGCGCAGATCCTCGAGCCTGCGCACCCGGCCTTCGTTGCGGGTGCGGCGCGCTTCGATGCCCTTGCGGATCCAGGCCTCCTCCTGCTTCCAGAACTTGTCGAACTTGCGATTCTGCGCCGCCTCGACTTCCAGCTGCTCGGCCTTCTTCGCCTGGTAATCGCTGAAGTTCCCCTTGTACTCGCGCAACAGGCCGCGGTCGAGTTCGACGATGCGGTTGGCCACCGCATCGAGGAAGCGACGGTCGTGGGTGATGAAGAACAGCGCGCCGGAAAAACCCCGCAGCAGTTCTTCCAGCCACTCGATGGCGGCAAAATCGAGGTGGTTGGTGGGCTCGTCCAGCAGCAGCAGTTCCGGGTCGCCGGCCAGTGCGCGCGCCAGCGCGACGCGCTTTTTCTGGCCGCCCGAGAGGGTCTCCACCAGCGTATCCGCCGGCAGGTCGAGGCGCGCCAGCACTTCCTCCACTTTTTGATTGAGCCGCCAGGCATCCTGCGCTTCGAGCTCGTGCGTCAGATGCGCCAGCTCGTCTTGCGCAGCACTGTCCCCCTCGGCCAGGCGGTGCACGACGGCGTGATAGGCGGACAACAGCGCCTGCGCCTCGCCCACGCGCCCCTGCGCCTGCTCGCGCGCCGTGTTCTTGTCCAGCCACTTCACCTTCTTGGTGTGCCCAATCACTACGCCCTCATTGCGAATTGGACTGGACATCACCAGCACCGATGGCAGCGCCGCGGTGGTGGGCGATACGGTCATTGTGCTGGTCGATGGGGCTCAGGTGGCCACGCTGGCAGTGACTGCTGCCGACATCGCGCAGGGTTTTGCCACGCTGGATCTTCCTGCAC
>DAIMZB010000059.1:0-7289 GCA_036734185.1 Thiobacillaceae bacterium
CGTGACCGATTGGGCATGGCCCTCTTCCAGCGCATGCGGCAGGACTTCCAGAAAACCTGCACCCAGCAGGGTGCCGACCGCATAGCTGACAAGACGAGGCACCCAGGCAGGGTGGGCCGCAAAGGCAAACAGGCCTGCCAGGAGCACGCTCAGCACGCCGCCCATGAGAGTGGCGGAAAGGATCCAGGCAAGTGAGGACATGGGAGTGAAGGGGGCTCTCGAAAAGCCGTGATTATAAGGGATTAAGTGCGCTCACCCAGCCAGACAAGCGCAGCCATGCGACCGGTGGTTCCGTCACGGCGATAGGAATAGAAGCGACCGGCGTCTGCATGGGTGCAAAACCCGCCGCCATGCACCGAACCCACCCCCGCCTGCATCAGTCTCAAGCGCGCCAGTTCGTAGATGTCCGCAAACCATTTGCCGGGCCGCCCCGGCACGAAGGCCTCGCGCACCTCGTCCCCGACTTCGAAGGCCTGCGGGCCGATGGCCGGCCCCAGCCAGGCCAGGATGTCCGCCGGGTCGCAGCGCATTGCCGCCACGCTGGACTCCAGCACGCCCGCCGCCAGCCCGCGCCAGCCCGCATGCGCGGCGGCCACCCGCGATCCCTTGCGATCGCAGAACAGGACCGGCAGGCAATCGGCGGTCAGCACGGCGCAAACGCTGCCCGGCAAAAACGCCACCGAGGCATCTGCCTCGACCGCATCGCGCAGCCCGTCGGCTTGCGCGACTGTCGTTCCATGCACCTGCTTCAGCCAGCATGGCTCCGCAGGCAGGAACGCGCGCAACCGCTGCCGGTTGAGTGCAACGGCCGCAGGATCGTCGCCAACGTGATCGCCAAGATTGAGGCTGTCAAAAGGCGGCAGGCTGACCCCGCCTGCCCGCGTCGTTACCAGCGCATGCACGCCCGCAGGCGCGGGCCAGTCAGGTTTGATGAATGGCATGGTGTCAGGACTATCAACCGAAACCGGTCAGTCCGCGCCTCCCCAGGTTCCGCCCGCCCGCATCAGGCTGAGCAGGGTTTCCATGTCTTCGGGCAGCGGCGCTTCCCATTCCATGCGCTCGCCCGTGTATGGATGGTTCAGCGCCAGCTTGGTGGCATGCAAGGCCTGGCGCGGGAACATCATGCCGCGTCCGCGCCGCACGTTGGAATAGGTCTTGTCCCCGACCAGCGGGTGGCCGATATGTTTCATGTGCACGCGGATCTGGTGGGTGCGCCCCGTTTCCAGGCTGCAGCGCAGCAGCGTCGCGCTCGGAAAGCGCTCCTCAACGGCATAGTGGGTCACGGCCGGCTTGCCCATGGGGTGCACGGCTCGCCGGGTGCGCTGAATGGGGTCGCGTGCAAGCGGCGCATCGACCGTGCCGGCGCCGTCGATCTCGCCCTGCACCAGGGCCAGGTACTCCCGCTTCACGGTGCGGCCATGCATCTGCCGAACCAGATCGGTATGCGCCTTGAGCGTCTTGGCCGCCACCATCAGGCCAGAAGTGTCCTTGTCCAGGCGATGCACGATGCCCGCGCGCGGCAGCTCGGCGGCGCCCGCGGTATGGTGCAGCAGCGCATTCAGCAGCGTGCCCTTGTGGTTGCCGTTGCCGGGATGCACCACCAGCCCTGCCGGCTTGTTGAGGATGAGAATGGCCGGGTCCTCGAACACGATGTTGAGCGGAATGTCCTCCGGCTCGTCCGGCCCGGCCTGCGCATCCGTTTCGGGGAAAACGCTGATCGATTCCCCGCCCCAGACCTTGTCGCGCACCCCTGCAGGCTGGCCATTGACCAGCACATTGCCGGTGCGTATCCAGTTTTGCAGCCGGTTGCGCGAATACTCCGGCAAAATGGTGGCCAGCGCATGGTCGAGGCGCACGCCGCCCAGCGCGGGCGGCACTTCCCCATGCCAGGGCTCGGGAGCGGAATTTCCCTTATAATCGTCTTCATCTTCCAAATCTAAGTCAGTCATGGCCTTGAAACTCCTGAAAACTGCTGTTTGGCCGCTTGCCGCACAGCGAGCGGCTCTGGCCGTATTGGCCCTGAGCCTGGGGCTGTCCGGCTGCGGTCTTTTGCCCGAAGTCGCCGACGAAACTGCTGGCTGGTCCGCGCAACGCCTCTATTCCGAAGCCAAGGACAACCTCAACGACGGCTCTTACGAAAAGGCCATCAAATTATATGAGACCCTGGAAGCGCGCTATCCATACGGCCGCTACGCCCAGCAGGCCCAGCTTGAAATCGCCTACGCCTATTACAAGGACCAGGAACCCATTTCCGCCATCGCGGCATGCGATCGCTTCATCAAGCTGCACCCGAACCATCCTAACGTCGATTATGCGTATTATCTGAAGGGGCTGGCCAACTTCACCGAGGATCAAAGCCTCTTCTCGCAGGTCTCGAGCCAGGACATGAGCGAGCGTGATCCCAAGGCCGCGCGCGACTCCTTTGCGGCGTTCAAGGAACTCGTCAACCTGTTCCCCGACAGCAAGTACGCGGATGATGCGCGCGCACGCATGAAATACCTCGTGAATGCCATATCCGCCAACGATGTTCACGTCGCCAAGTACTACCTCAGGCGCGAAGCATATGTGGCAGCCGTCAACCGCGCCAAGAACGTGGTCGTCAACTACCCGGAGACCCCGTCCATCGAGGAAGCCCTGGCGATCATGGCCTTTGCCTATGACAGGCTCGGCATCACCGACCTGCGCGACGATGCGCTCAGGGTACTGAGGCTCAATTACCCGAATAGCAAGTACGCCAAGAACATCGACTTGAGCGGCAAAAGATGGTGGAGTTTCTGGTAGTTCGGATTGTGCGCATGCTATGAAAAACGCCGGCTGAGCCGGCGTTTTTCATGATTTCCGCGCCAGCGATTCAAATCGCCGCTTCGCCCGACTCTCCGGTGCGGATGCGGATCACCTGCTCGACATTGGTCACGAATATCTTGCCGTCTCCGATCTTGCCGGTGCGGGCAGCCTTGATGATGGCTTCGACCGCGCGTTCTGCGGTAGCGTCAGCCACCACCAGCTCAAGCTTGAGCTTGGGCAGGAAATCCACCACGTATTCGGCGCCCCGATACAGCTCGGTATGGCCCTTCTGGCGGCCGAATCCCTTGACCTCGGTCACGGTCAGGCCGGTGATGCCGACTTCGGACAAGGCCTCGCGAACCTCATCGAGTTTGAAGGGCTTGATGATGGCTTCGATTTTTTTCATTTCGCGGTCTCCTGCATGTTTTCCTCGGGGCGATACCAGGATGTTATCGGATAGCGGCGGTCCTTGCCAAAAGCGCGCGGCGTGATGCGTATTCCAGGGGCCGACTGGCGGCGCTTGTACTCGGCAATATTGATAAGCCGGATGACCCGCTTCACGGTCGCCGCATCGTAGCCCTTGGCGACAATTTCGGCAGCCGACAGGTCGCGCTCAACGTAGTGCTCGATGATGGCATCGAGGATGTCATACGGCGGCAGGGAATCCTGGTCAGTCTGGTTGGGGCGCAGCTCCGCCGAGGGCGGGCGGTCGATGATGCGCTGTGGAATCGCGCGCGACACGCCGTTGCGGTAGTTCGACAGACGGTAAACCAGGGTCTTCGGCACATCCTTCAAAACCGCGAAGCCGCCGGCCATATCGCCGTAGAGCGTGGCATAGCCGACTGCCATTTCGCTCTTGTTGCCGGTGGTCAGGACGAGGTGGCCGAACTTGTTCGATAGTGCCATCAGCAGCGTGCCGCGGATGCGCGCCTGGATGTTCTCCTCGGCGGTATCGAACGGCAGCTGGTCGAATTCGTCGGCCAGCTGGTCGATGAAGACGTCGTAAACCGGTTTGATGGCGATTTCACTGTATTTCACCTCAAGAAGCTCGGCCATTTCCAGCGCGTCTTCCAGACTAATGCTGGCGGTGAACTCGGAGGGCATCATCACCGCATGCACCCGGTTGGCGCCGAGCGCATCGACCGCAACCGCCAGGGTCAATGCCGAATCGATGCCGCCGGACAGTCCAAGTACCGCGCTTGGAAAACCGTTTTTCTCGACATAGTCGCGCACGCCCAACACCAGCGCCTGATAGACATCTTCTTCCAGCACCGGCTCGCCGGCCTGAACGCCAGGCGCAACCGCAGTGCCGTCAAGATCGAGATAGAACACGCCCTCTTTCCAGGCCGGGAACTGGTGCGTGACCTGCCCCTTTGCGTCCATCACGAAGGAGGCGCCATCGAACACCAGTTCGTCCTGGCCGCCCAGCAGGTTGCAGTAGACCAGCGGGATGGCCGCAGCGTCGATGCGCGCCTTCGCCACGAAGCGGCGCTCGGCGCGCTTGCTCACATGAAAGGGCGAGGCATTGGGCACCAGAAGCACCTGCGCGCCCGCCGCCGCGGCTTTTTCCGCCGGGCCATGCTCCCAGATGTCGCCGCAAATATTGAGGCCGAAGCGCACGCCCCCGCACTCGAACACGCAGGCCTCATCGCCCGCCCTGAAGGTGCGCACCTCGTCGAACACCGAATGATTCGGCAGTTTTTGCTTGTGATAAATGGCTGTGACCTTGCCGCCCTGCAGCACCGCCGCGGCGTTGTAGCAGTAATGCCCTACACGGTGTGGAAAACCCACGATCAGCGTAATGTCCGTCGTCGTCGCAGCGAGCCGGTTCACCTCGTCCTCGCAGGCCGCGCAAAAATCGGCGCGCAGCACCAGATCTTCGGGCGCATAACCGCAGATCGACATCTCCGGCGTAAGCAGCAAGCTGGCGCCGGCCGACCTGGCCTCCTCCACGGCCGCCAGAATCCTGGCGGCATTGCCCTTGAGGTCGCCGACCGTCAGGTTGATCTGGGCCAGAGCGAGTTTCATGCGCGGCGCTTGATGGCTTCGAGCATGGCTTCGCCGATGCCGGCGGGGCTGCGCGCCACCACACCCCCGGCCTGTTCCAGCGCCGCGATCTTGGCGTCCGCCGTGCCCTTGCCGCCGGCGATGATCGCGCCGGCGTGGCCCATGCGCTTGCCCTTGGGCGCGGTCAGGCCGGCGATGTAGCCCGCCACCGGCTTCTTCACATGGCGCTTGATGTAGTCCGCCGCCTCTTCCTCGCGCGTGCCGCCGATTTCGCCAACCATGATGATGGCCTCGGTCGCGGGGTCGTTCTGGAACATTTCCAGGCAGTCGATAAAATCCAGGCCCTTGATCGGGTCGCCGCCGATGCCGACGCAGGTGGTCTGGCCAAGGCCGGCTTTCGTGGTCTGCCACACCGCTTCGTAGGTCAGGGTGCCGGAGCGCGAGACGATGCCGACCTTGCCTTTTTGATGGATGAAGCCGGGCATGATGCCGATCTTGCATTCGCCCGAAGTGATGATGCCCGGGCAGTTGGGGCCGATGAGTCTGGCATTGTTCGCCTTCAGCGCCGCCTTCACCTTCATCATGTCCAGCACCGGCACGCCCTCGGTAATGCAGACGATGACCTCGATGCCGGCATCGGCTGCTTCCAGAATGGAGTCCGCGGCAAACGCCGCCGGCACGTAGATCACCGAGGCGTTGGCGCCGGTCTCGCGCACGGCGTCCTTCACGGTGTTGAACACCGGCAGGTCGAGGTGGGTCTGCCCGCCCTTGCCCGGCGTCACTCCGCCGACCATCTTCGTGCCGTAGGCAATGGCCTGCTCGGAATGGAAAGTGCCCTGCTTGCCGGTGAAGCCCTGGCAGATGACCCTGGTATTTTTGTTGATCAGGATGCTCATTTCGCCGACCTCACTGCCTGTTGCGCCGCGTCGTTCAGGTCGTCGGCAGTGATGATCGCCAGCCCGCTTTCTTTCAATTTCTGCTTGCCCAGGTCGACGTTGGTGCCTTCCAGGCGCACGATCACGGGAATCTTCACGCCGACTTCCTTCACCGCCGCGATGATGCCCTCGGCGATGATGTCGCAGCGCATGATGCCGCCGAAGATATTGACCAGCACCGCCTTGACGTTGGCGTCAGCGAGGATGATCTTGAAGGCCTTGGCCACCGTCTCCGCCGTGGCGCCGCCACCCACGTCGAGAAAGTTGGCGGGCTCGCCCCCAGACAGCTTGATGAGGTCCATGGTCGCCATGGCCAGGCCCGCGCCGTTGACCATGCAACCGATGTTGCCGGAAAGCGCGATGTAGTTGATGCCAGTCTCGTGCGCCAGCGCCTCCTTGGCGTCGATCTGGCTCGTGTCCATCAGCTCGGCCAGCGCCTTCTGGCGGTAAAGCGCGTTGTCGTCCAAGCTCATCTTGCAGTCGAGCGGCAGCACGCGGTTGTCTTTCGTCACGATCAACGGATTGATTTCCAGCAGCGACAGGTCGCTGTCCACGAACAGCTTGTAGAGCTGAGGCAGCAGCTTGCAGAAATCCTGGAAGGCCTCGGCTTTCAGGCCGAGCCCGAAGGCCAGCTCGCGGCACTGGTAGGGCATGAGTCCGTTGACCGGGTCGCAATGCGCCTTGAGGATTTTTTCCGGGGTGGCGCGCGCCACTTCCTCGATTTCCATGCCGCCGGCGCTTGATGCCACCACGGCGATCTTTTCCGCTTCGCGGTCCACCAGAAGAGACAGGTACAGCTCGCGCTCGATGGCGAGGGTTTCTTCCACCAGCACCTGTTTCACCGGCTGGCCGTCCGGGGCGTTCTGGTAGGTCACCAGTGGCTTGCCAAGCAGGCCCGCGGCGATGCTGCCGACTTCTTCCGGGCTTTTGGCGATCTTCACGCCGCCCGCCTTGCCGCGGCCGCCCGCGTGGATTTGCGCCTTAACCACCCAGGCGTCGCCGCCCAGCTTTTCCGCAGCCGCGCGCGCATCCTGTGCGCTGGCGGCAGCCTCGCCACGCGGGGTGGCAATCCCGCGCTCGCGAAGCCGCGCCTTGGCCTGAAACTCGTGTAGATTCATGTGATCAGAGTTAAATCGGCAAAACCATCATTTTGGAGGAAATCCCCTGGATTCGGAAGCAAGCACTCTGCGTTTTGTGCCCGGCATGGCTGAATTTTCCGCCGCGGAATGGGATGCGCTGGCCGGCGGTCAGCCCTTTCTCAAACACGCTTTCCTGCACGCGCTGGAGGAAACCCGTTGTGTCAGCGCTGAAACCGGCTGGCAGCCGCACCACCTGGGACTGTGGCAGGGCACGCGCCTGGCGGCGGCCATGCCGCTGTATCTCAAATCGCACTCCTACGGCGAATACGTGTTCGACTGGAGCTGGGCCGATGCCTATGAGCGGGCCGGCGGACGCTATTACCCCAAACTGCTGTGCGCCGTTCCCTTCACCCCCGTCCCCGGCCCGCGCCTGCTGGCCGGCTCGGACGCGGACCGCAGGCAGCTGATCGAAACAGCCCTGGGC
>DAIMZB010000059.1:7299-9775 GCA_036734185.1 Thiobacillaceae bacterium
AAGCCGGGCTGTCTTCCTTGCATTGCCTGTTTCCGCAGGCTGAAAATGATACGGCGTTTGCCGAGGCCGGCCTCATGCGGCGCAGCGGCTACCAGTTCCACTGGCCCAACCCGGGCCATGCAAATTTCGACGAATTTCTCGCAACCCTCTCGCACGACAAGCGCAAGAAAATCCGCCAGGAGCGGCGCAAGGTCTTCGACGCCGGCCTGCGCTTCGAAGCCCGAACCGGCAACGGTATCCGCGAAGCCGACTGGGCCTTTTTTCACCAGTGCTACGTGCACACCTACCGCCTGCACCGTTCCACGCCCTACCTCAACCTCGATTTTTTTCTGCGTCTGGGCGAAGCCCTGCCCGAGCACTGCATACTGGTGCTGGGTTATCGCGATGGTCAGCCGCTCTGCGCCGCACTTAACCTCCGCGATGAAGAACGGCTATATGGCCGCTACTGGGGCGCGCTGGACTACGTGCCCGGCCTGCACTTTGAGGCCTGCTATTACCAGGGCATGGAATTCTGCATCGAAGCCGGCCTGAAGATCTTCGAAGGCGGCGCGCAGGGCGAACACAAGCTGGCGCGCGGCTTCCTGCCCGTGGTCACGCAGTCCTGGCACTGGCTCGCCAATGACGAGTTCGGCAAAGCCGTGGGCGACTTCCTCAGACGCGAGGGCCGTGCCGTGGATGAATACGTGAACGAGCTGGAAGGCCCCTACAAACGGGATAGCCTGCCCTGACAGACGGCGGGCAAAAATATTTGCCTGCCGGAATTGAATGTTTGCAGGAACTCTATTAGAAACAGATGAGCGCATGGACTCATGCGCTGGCTTTGACCCCCACAACCACTCAGGAGCGCTCCATGAACAATGCCATCGTATTGGCCGCACGGATTCTGCTTGCCCAAATATTCCTGTTGTCCGGAGTCGGCAAACTCGGGGCCGGCTATGCCGGCACGCAGGGCTACATGGAGGCCATGGGCGTTCCCGGCGCACTGTTGCCGCTGGTGATCCTGCTGGAGATCGGCGGCGGACTGGCGCTGGTCACTGGCTTCATGGCGCGCTGGGCGGCCTTGGCCCTGGCGATATTCTGCATTGTTGGAGCGCTGATATTCCACAACCACTTTGGCGACCAGATGCAATCAATCATGTTCATGAAGAACCTCGCCATGGCGGGCGGACTGCTCATGCTCTATGTGCACGGTAGCGGCGCATACAGCCTGGATGCCAGGCGCAGTTGAGCGACTGAGGACGTTGGCGGCCGGGCTTGAGGCCTGGCCGGGAATTTGAATGGTGCCGCTTATCTGACTCGAACAGATGACCTACCGCTTACAAGGCGGTTGCTCTACCAACTGAGCTAAAGCGGCTTGCGGGTGCGCATTTTACGTGAAAGCCGCGCGCTTCGGCTATTTGACCACCTTGAGCTGGGGCCTGCCCTTGGGCGGCTCAGGCGGCGGCTCTTCCGGCGAGTCGGAGTCCGACGCAGCGGCGGCCGGTTCCTCGCCTGCTTCCAGCACGTCGAAGTGCATGCCTTGCCCGTTCTCGCGCGCGAAAATGGCGGCCACCCGATTGACGGGCACGGCTATTTCCTGGGAAGCGCCCGAGAAACGCGCGGAAAACAGGATCCAGTCGTTGTCGATGACAAGATTGCGCACGGCGCTGGCGCCCACGTTCAGGACGATCTGGCCGTCCTTGATGTAGCCGGTCGGCACCCGCGTATGCTCGTCCACCTGCACCAGGATGTGCGGGGTATAGCCCGCATCCGCGCACCATTCGTAAATGGCGCGTATGAGGTAGGGACGAGTGGAAAGCATGCGACCAGGCTTACTTGCGCATGGCCTTTTCGGTGGGCGTCAGCGCATCGATGAAGGCCGGGCGCGAAAACAGACGCTCGCGGTATTTCAGCACCGAAGCCGCCTGCTTGGGCAGATTGATGTCGTAATGCTCAAGGCGCCACAGCAGCGGGGCAATCGCCACGTCGAGCATGGAAAACTCATCGTTGAGCAGGTACTTCTGCTTTTCCAGGATGGGCGTGAGCTGGGTCAGGCTGTCGCGAATGGCGACGCGCGCCGATTCCGCGGCTTTCTGGCCGCCGTGCTCGATGGCGTTGACCTGCGCAAACAGGTCGCTCTCGAAATTGTGCAGCACGAGGCGGGCGCGGGCGCGCATCACCGGGTCCGGCGGCATCAACTGCGGATGCGGAAAGCGCTCGTCAATGTACTCATTGATGATGTTGGCCTCGTACAACACGAGATCGCGTTCAACCAGCACCGGCACTTTGTTGTAGGGATTGATGACGGCAAGGTCTTCCGGCTTGTTGTGCAGATCGACGTCAATGACTTCGAAATCCATGCCTTTCTCAAAAAGCACGATGCGGCAGCGGTGGCTGTAAGGATCGGTAGTCCCCGAATAAAGTCTCATCATGAGTTGGATTCCTGTTACTTGTTCTACGGCTTACATAAAGGCGAAAGCCGGACACAGGTCCGGCT
>DAIMZB010000060.1:0-9736 GCA_036734185.1 Thiobacillaceae bacterium
GTTTGGCAAGATGATGGCCGAACAGCTGGCCAGCCGACTGGTGCAACAAGGAGTTCCGGTGGTGGAGGTCAAGCTGCGCAGCAGCTTATTCATGTCTGAGCGTGGAGGCGAGATGCTGCTGTCGCGCGAGGTCAAGGAAGTCACTCAGTCGCACAACGCCGATGCGGTGGTGGTGGGCAGCCGGATTGTGAATGAAATCGAGAACGCGCCGGAAAACGAGGTCGTGAACCGCGTGAGATACCTTGTCGAGGCGCTACGCCGCGGCGTCGATGCAGCCACCAAATAAAATAAAACGGAGAAGACTATGAGCTGGTTCCAGAAAATCGTCCCGCCCAAAATCAAGGCGCGCCAAGAAGCAAAAAAGTCGGTACCCGAAGGGCTGTGGTCGAAATGCCCCGCCTGCAATGAGGTGCTTTACAAGGCAGATCTGCACAACAACCTGGAAGTCTGTCCGAAGTGCGGCCATCATCACCGCATCGGCGCCCGCGCCCGTCTTGACATGTTGCTGGACGCAGAGGGGCGGCGTGAAATCGGTGCCGAGATCAAGCCGGTCGATCCGCTCAAATTCAAGGACAGCAAGAAGTACTCCGATCGCCTGTCCGAGGCGCAAAATGGCACCGAGGAAGGCGATGCGCTCCTGGTGATGGCGGGCGCGATCCAGTCCCTGCCCGCGGTGGCGGCGGCATTCGAATTCAAGTTCATGGGCGGCTCGATGGGCTCCGTGGTGGGAGAGCGTTTTGTGCGCGGTGTGGAAGCCGCGATCGAGACCCGTTCGGCTTTTGTGTGCTTCTCTGCCAGCGGTGGTGCGCGCATGCAGGAAGGCCTGTTCTCGCTGATGCAGATGGCCAAGACCTCGGCCGCGCTTACGCACCTGTCCGCAAACCGCCTGCCGTTCATTTCGGTCCTGACCGACCCGACCATGGGCGGCGTCTCGGCCAGCTTCGCCATGCTGGGCGATCTCATCATTGCCGAGCCCAATGCGCTGATCGGTTTTGCCGGTCCGCGCGTGATCGAGCAGACCGTGCGCGAGACCCTGCCCGAGGGTTTCCAGCGCTCGGAGTTCCTGCTCGAAAAAGGTGCGGTCGACCGCATTATCGATCGCCGCAACATGCGCAAGGAACTGGCTGCAACCATCTCCATGCTGATGCGCCGTCCCGCACTGGCTGCGTGATTTTTGGCGATGAATAAGCCGCCGTCATCGCTTGATGGCTGGCTTGTGCGCCTGGAAAAGGCGTACCCAGTCGCCATTGAGCTGGGGCTTGAGCGAGTCGCGCACGTACGCGATGCCCTGGGGCTGAAACTGGCGTTCCCGGTCATCCTCGTCGGCGGCACCAACGGCAAGGGCTCGACCTGCGCCTTCCTGGAAAGCATTCTGCGCGCACAGGGCTATAAAACCGGGCTTTACACCTCACCCCATTTGCTGCGCTACAACGAGCGCGTGCGTGTTGACGGCACGGCAGCTTCGGACGATGACATCGCCGCCGGCCTGCAGGCAGTCGAAGCTGCGCGTGGCGAGGTTTCACTCACCTATTTCGAGCACGGCACCCTCGGGGCCGTCTGGCAGTTTGTCCGGGCGGGGGTCGATGTGGCAATCCTCGAGGTAGGGTTGGGCGGGCGGCTTGATGCAGTCAATGTGTTCGAGCCCGCGGTTTCCATCGTGACCACGGTCGACCTGGATCATCAGGCCTGGCTGGGCGACACCCGTGAAAAGATCGGTTTCGAGAAGGCCGGCATTTTTCGTGCCGGCCGGCCGGCGGTTTGCGGCGAGGCAAATCCCCCGCAAAGCCTGCTGGAGCATGCGCGATCCATTGGCGCCCGCTTGCTGCAGGCCGGCCGCGACTTTTCGTTTGAGCGCGCCGCTGTCAGCTGGGATTTCCGCATGGGCGATACGCACCTGACGGATTTGCCTCCGCCCGCGCTCCCCGGCGCCTATCAGCTGGCCAATGCCGCCGCCGCGCTGGCAGCGCTCTCCGAACTGTCTGGAGTGCTGCCGGTTTCGCTGGCCGCAATCCATGCCGGTTTGTCCGAAGCCCGCCTGCCCGGGCGCTTCCAGCGCATCGCGGGGCCTATCGAGGTGGTGCTCGACGTGGCCCACAACCCGCAGGCCGCCCGAACCCTGGCCGACACCCTGAGATCCCTGCCAGCACGCGCAAGAACCCATGCAGTGTTTGCCATATTGTCAGACAAGGATGCGGAAGGCGTCATCAATGCATTGAAAGACTGTTTTGACACCTGGTTCGTCGCCGGACTTGCCGGCGAGCGCGGGCGAGATGGCGACGCCCTGGCAGCGCTTGTGCGACGGCATGTGGCGGTCCCGGTGGAAGTTTTCGATGGCCTGCTTGCCGCCTTCAAGGCAGCCGGGCTTAAGGCGGGCGAAGGTGATAGAATTGTCGCCTTCGGCTCGTTTTATACCGTCGCGGAAGTATTGACAGATGCCCCCACCATTCGCTGATGACGATCATAAACGCCGGGCACGCCGCCGGCTGATCGGCGCCGTCGCACTCACCATTGTCGCAGTCGTGATCCTGCCGCTCGTGCTGGAAGATGAGCCGCCGCCCTCCGGGCCGCTGGAAGTGCGCATTGCGGCTGCGGCCAGCAAAACCTCGGCGCCGCGAAATGCCGTCGAGTTCGCGCCCTCCCAGGAAACCGCCAACGCCGAACCGGCCCAGCCCGAGCCGGCAGAGCCCTCTCCCGCTGCGCCTGTTCCTCCGCCCAGCAAGCCGGTTGAAGCGCCGAAGCCCGCTCCCGTCCCGGTCAAGCCGGCGGAACAGGCGGCCAAGGAAGCTCCCAAACCTGCGCAGGCCGCCTATACCGTCCAGGTGGGCGTGTTTGCCGACAAGTCCAACGTGGAACGGCTGCGGACGCGGATTTCGTCGCTGGGGCTCAAATCCTATACTGACGCAGTGGGCGACAGCACGCGCGTGCGCGTAGGCGCGTTCTCGAACAAGGCCGAAGCCGAGGCAGTGTCGGCCAGGCTGGCCGCTGCAGGCATAACGGCGAAGGTCGTCGAGAAATGACAGCGCTCGACTGGATCGTGATCCTGGTTCTGGCGGCCTCTATGGTGCTGGGGCTGTTGCGCGGTCTGGTTGCCGAGATATTTTCACTGGCCTCATGGGTCGTCGCGTTTTTGGCCGCCAAGTGGGGCAGCGCCATCGTCGCCCCGGCATTGCCGATGGGCGTGGAGAGCGAGGGCATGCGATATTTCACCGCTTTCGTCGTGGTGTTCCTGGGGGCGATGATAGTCGTCATGCTGCTTGGGCGCCTGGTCAAGGGCACGGTCAGCGCCGCAGGAATGGGCGGAATCGACAAGGCGGTAGGCGGAGTATTCGGCCTTTTGCGCGGGGTGGCCATCCTGGTCGGCCTGACCCTGGCGGCGGGCCTGACGGCGCTGCCGCAAACAGGCTTCTGGAAAAATGCACTCTCTTCCAGGGTACTGGAAATTCTGGCCATGCAGGCGATGCCTTTGCTGCCCGCCAAAATGGTCGAACACATTCATTTCAACAGGTGAAGCATGTGTGGAGTTATCGGCGTAGCCGCCAATACACCGGTCAATCAACTGCTCTATGACGGGCTGATGGTATTGCAGCACCGCGGCCAGGACGCAGCCGGCATTGTCACCGCCGAGGGTGCGCGCTTCCACATGCACAAGGGCCAGGGCCTGGCGCGAGACGTGTTCCGCACGCGAGACATGCGCAACCTGCTCGGAAACATCGGCGTGGCCCATGTGCGCTATCCGACGGCCGGGTCGGCTTCCAGCTCTGCGGAGTCGCAGCCCTTCTATGTGAACTCACCGTTCGGTATCGTGCTGGGGCACAACGGCAACCTGACCAACACCGACGAACTCAAGCGCGCCCTGTTCGCCGAGGATCTGCGTCACGTCAACACCAACTCCGATTCGGAAGTGCTGCTGAACGTGCTGGCGCACGAACTGCAGGTCAACGGTCGCGGCGGCCGCCTCGACCTCAACACCATCTTTACCGCCGTGTCCGGCGTGCATGTGCGTTGCCGCGGCGCCTACGCCGTGGTGGCGCTGATTGCCGGCTACGGCCTGCTTGCGTTCCGCGACCCCCACGGCATCCGTCCGCTGGTCATCGGCGTGAACGAGAACGTCAATCCGCCGGAATACATCGTGGCCTCGGAGAGCGTGGCGATCGATGCACTCGGCTTCAAGATCCTGCGCGATGTGCTGCCGGGCGAGGCGGTGTTCATTGACGAGAGCCGGCGCCTGCATAGCCGCCAGTGCGCCAAGACATCCGCCCTCAACCCCTGTATCTTTGAGTACGTCTATCTTGCCAGGCCGGATTCCGTGATGGACGGCATCTCGGTCTACAAGACCCGGCTGCGCATGGGCGTGTCGCTGGCGGAAAAGATCAAGCGCGAGTTCAGCCATCTCAAAATCGACGTGGTCATCCCGATCCCGGACACCAGCCGGCCTTCGGCGCTGCAACTCGCCAATCACCTGGGCGTGCCTTATCGCGAGGGCTTCATCAAGAACCGCTATATCGGCCGTACATTCATCATGCCTGGCCAGGCGCTGCGCAAGAAATCGGTGCGCCAGAAGCTCAATGCGATCGCCGAGGAGTTCAAGGACAAGAACGTGCTGCTGGTGGACGACTCCATCGTGCGCGGCACCACCAGCCGGGAAATCGTGCAGATGGCGCGCGACTCCGGCGCCTCGCGGGTGTTCTTCGCGTCCGCCGCGCCGCCGGTGCGCTACCCGAACGTTTATGGCATCGACATGCCGACCCGCGCCGAACTGCTGGCGCATGCCCGCAGCGACGAGGAGATTGCCCGCGAGATCGGTTGCGATGCCCTGATTTACCAGGACATCGAAGCGCTGGTTGAGGACGTGAAGGCGGAAAACCCGGCGATTCGCGATTTCGACACTTCCTGCTTCGACGGTCGCTACATCACAGGCGACGTGACGCCGGAATACCTCAATTACATCGAGGCCCTGCGCAACGGCGACGCCCAGCAGCAGGCCATCGAAACCCAGCAGCTTGACCTGAACCTGGTGTCGGGCGCCCGTGCTTGACTCGGGGGCGCGCCCGGCTTAAATTTGAGGCAGGATTGGATCACGCGCCGAGTTGAACACAGCTTGCAGGGCGCACTAAAAAATACTGCTAAAGCGTGGCGAACCCGTTCCCGCGCGAACGGGTTTTTTATTTGGGGAAAGACGATGAGCGACGAAAACTACGATCTGGAAACACTCGCGGTGCGCAGCGGTACCCTGCGCAGCCAGTTCAACGAACACAGCGAAGCGATGTTCCTCACCTCTAGCTTCATGTTCAACAGTGCGGCCCAGGCCGCTGCCCGCTTCAAGGGCGAGGAGCCGGGCAACATCTATGCGCGCTTTACCAACCCGACTGTGACCATGATGGAAACCCGGCTCGCGGCGCTGGAAGGGGCAGAGCGCTGCGTGGCGTTTTCCTCCGGCATGGCGGCGATCCTGGCTACGGTGATGGGCCTGATGAAGGCGGGCGAGCACATTGTCGCCTCGCGTTCGATCTTCGGTTCCACCGTGCAGCTGTTTTCGAACATCCTCGGCCGTTTTGGCGTCGAGACGACCTATGTCTCGCCCACCGACCCGGAGGAATGGCGCAAGGCCGTAAAACCGAACACGAAACTGTTCTTCGTCGAGTCGCCCTCCAATCCGCTGACCGAGGTGAGCGACATTGCGGCGCTGGCGGCTATCGCCAAGGCATCCGGCGCCTGGCTCGCGGTGGACAACTGCTTTTGCTCGCCCGCCTTGCAGAAGCCGCTGGAACTTGGCGCGGACATCATCATCCATTCCGCCACCAAGTACCTCGACGGACAGGGTAGGGTGCTGGGCGGCGCGGTGCTGGGCAGCAAGGCGCTCATGGAAGGCGTGTTCACCTTCCTGCGCACAGGCGGCTCGACGCTGTCCGCGTTCAACGCCTGGGTGATCCTGAAAGGGCTGGAAACCCTCAGCTTGCGCATGGAAGCCCATTCGCGCAACGCACTGGAATTGGCGACCTGGCTGGAAAGCCATCCCAATATCGAGCGCGTATGGTATCCGGGCCTGCCTTCGCACCCGCAGCACGAACTTGCCATGCGTCAGCAGAAAACTGGCGGTGGCATCGTGGCGTTCGCAGTGAAGGGCGGCCAGGAAGCGGCCTGGCGTGTGGTCGACAACTGCAATCTGTTGTCCATTACGGCCAACCTGGGTGACGCCAAAACGACGATCACCCATCCGGCCACGACCACGCATAGCCGCATGACGCCCGAGCAGCGCGCTGCCGCTGGCATCAGCGATGGCCTGTTGCGGGTTGCGGTCGGGCTGGAATCGGTGCGCGACATTCGAAACGACCTGGCAAGAGGCCTGGGCGCTTGAAAAAGCTTGCTGCCGCCATGCTGCTCGCGTGCGCGGGTGCGCAGGCCGCTGACATGGTCGACCTGCGTTACCGCGACAGCGAGGGCGGCGATGCCGCCTACACGACGCGAATTCTGGTGACCGAGCGCTACCTGCGCATGGACGACGGCAATGACGATGCCGATTTTGTGCTGTTCGATCGCAAAACCGGCAAAGTGTCGAACGTGATTCATGCGCAGAAGACCCTCATGTCGATCCAGAACAAGGCGCTGCCGAAGAATTCCGCACCCGCTTACCGGGTGGAGCAAAGGGTGGCCGAGGTGCGACCCGGCACCGTGCGTGTGCAGGTGCTGGCGGACGGGAAGCTGTGCTCGGAGACAGTGGCTGCGGCTTCGCTCTATCCCGATGCCGCTCGCGCGCTGGCGGAGTACAAGGCGGCGCTCGCTTACACCCAGTGGGTCACTTACCGAAACACGCCTGCCGAGCTGCGCCAGGATTGCGATCTTGTGCACCATGTCTGGCAGACCGGCATGTCGTTTTCCAGGGGGCTCCCGATCGAGGAGCGCGACTATGCGGGCCGCGTCAGGCAGTATGTCAGCGGGGAAAAGCGCAAGCTGGATCCGGCGCTTTTCAAACTGCCGAGGAACTACGAAGCGTTCGTGCTCCCCGACACCAGCGGTACAGGCGCGGGGAAAAACTCGCAGCCCTGAGCGGTGCAGGCCAGGTAGCCGCCTTCCCCATACCAGTCCGGCAAGACCCAGCGTTCGCGCGACGAGCCATCTACCGTCACCGCATGGCGGCCCGGTCGATGGGTGTGGCCGTGCACCATGCGCAGCGTACCGCTTCGCTTGAATGCTTCTTTCACGGCTTCCGCATTCACGTCCATGATTTCGAGGGATTTGCCGACCTTGGCCCGCTCGCTGCCCGCACGTGCCGAACGCGCCATTGCGCGCCGCCAGGCGAGCGGCAGCGAGCGCAGCAGGCAGCGGACCAGCGGCTGCCGGACCAGCCTCCGAAAGCGCTGATAGCTGAGATCGTCGGTGCAAAGGGTGTCGCCGTGCGTGAGCAGGGTAGGCGCGCCATAAAGATGGAGCACGACCGGGTCCTCCAGCAGCGTCATGCCGCATGAGTCGGCATAGCGCTGCGCCAGCAGGAAGTCACGGTTGCCGTGCATGAAGTAGGCTGGCGTGCCCGACTCGGTCAGCGCCTTTATTTTCTGTGCGGTCTGGCGGGCGATGGGCGCGTCGAGATCGTCATCTCCGACCCAGTACTCGAAGAGGTCGCCGAGGATGTAAAGCGCATCGGCGCTCTTTGCTTCGGTCTCCAGAAAATGAAAAAAGCGCCCGCTGGCTTGCGGGCGCTCTTCGGCCAGGTGCAGATCGCTGATGAAAAGCGTGCGGCCGGCTGGCAGCTTAGACAATTTCCGCCTTGGTGATGACGATGTCTTCCACCGGCACGTCCTGGTGCCCGGCGCGGCTACCGGTGCGAATCTTCTTGATGGTGTCGACCACTTCCTTGCCCTCGGTCACCCTGCCGAATACTGCATAGCCGTAGCCTTGCGGCGTGGGGGCGGTAAAGTTGAGAAAACTGTTGTCCGATACGTTGATGAAGAATTGTGCAGTGGCCGAATCCGGCACGGAGGTGCGGGCCATGGCAATGGTATAGGCGTCGTTCTTCAGGCCGTTGGCGGCCTCGTTCTTGATCGGTGCGCGTGTTGCCTTCTGCGACATGCCGGCTTCGAAGCCGCCGCCCTGGATCATGAAGCCGTCGATCACGCGGTGGAAGATGGTGCCGTTATAAAATCCGTCGCGCACATACTGTAGGAAATTCTCCGTTGTGACGGGCGCTTTTTCGGCATCCAGTTCCAGCGTAATGACGCCTTTCGATGTGTGAAGCTTGACCATGTCGTTGTCCTCTCTGGTTTATAGGATTGTTTCCTGAATGATGCGCCAGCGCCCGTTCTCGCGTTGCCAGTACTGGCGTTTTCTGGACACGTTGTTCAGGTTGCTGCTTTTGTAGTCCTGGTCGAAGACCAGAATCGCCATGTCCTTGTCGCCAGGCTGGCGGTAGATGCTGAGACGCTCGATGTCGACTTTGATCCAGCTTTTTGCCGCGTTCACCCTGCGTTTGGATTCTGCGAAGGCCTGATAGCCCTGGCCGTCTGACTGGAAATCGCGCGAGTAGTTCTCGAGCAGCCGGGCGGTATCCCGGCTTTCCCAGTCCTTGCGCCATCTGTCGACGGCCTGCTGAAGCTCGTCGCGTGCGGATTGAAGCAAGTCGGCGTCCACCCAGGTCAGGCTTGGGGCGATGATGACGGGCGTCTGGCCGATTTTGATATAGCGGCCCAGGTTTTTCAGGTCGTCATTCGACAGCACCACACAGCCGTCGCTGGCCTTGGGCGGACGCGAGTAGGTGTCGCGCGGCACGCCGTGCAGCCAGATGCCGTGGCCATTGCGGCCATTGCGCGCATCCCATTCGTTTGGATAGCTGAGCGGGTAAGCCCCAATACCGTAAAGCTCTTCAAGTTCGCTGTCGGGCTTGAAGCCTGTGATCGTATACAGCCCTATGGGCGTGCGCTTGTCGCCTTCCTTGTTCTTGCCCGTACCGAACTTGCCGACGGTGACGTAAAAGTCCGCGGCGCGGCGCATGCCGTTGGCAGTGTTTTCGAAGACATAAAGCCGGGCGCGGCTGGCATCGACCGCGATGACGTATCGCGTTTCAGACGCGACCTGCAGCAATTCTTGCGGTATCAGGTCGGGGTTGACCGGTGCGTTGATCGCCTGGATGCGCGCTTTTGCCTCTTCACGCAGTTCGGCCTGCTGTTCGCGGGCGCCCGGGGCGTTGCCAAGGGTGGAAATGGGCCGCGCGCGCGCAAGCAGCAGATCGCCCTTGATGAGTTGCGCCAGGCGGAAGTTGGGATGGCGCTCGAGCAGACTGTTGACAGAGGACAGCGCGTGGTCGAGCTTGTTCTGGCTGATTTCCAGCATGGCGTTGCTGAACAGGCGGTCAGCCTCGCCGACATCGGCCTGCGCCGGCAGTGCCAGCAGGCCAATGAGGGGAAGCAGACGCAGGTTGTGCGGCATCATGATTTGGATTTAACGGCCCGATTCGCGAACGATGAGCCACTTGCCGTTTACCAGCTGCAGACTGAGGGTCTTGCTGGAAGAAGTGTTCATGCGGTCCGACTGATAAATCTGTCTGAAAGTCACGTCGGCGCGCTCGGGCGAAATCTGCTTGACCTGGATATTGCGCAGGTTGACGTTGATGCGCTTTGCATTCTTGATTCGATCGCGCCGCTCTTCGACCCACTTTGCATGGCTCGTGTTGGCAGGTTTGAAATCGGGCGAATAATGCGCGATGTAGCCGTCCACATCCTGCTTCGACCAGGCCTTGGCCCAGGCC
>DAIMZB010000061.1:0-6775 GCA_036734185.1 Thiobacillaceae bacterium
CATGTCGTGACCGTAGAGGTTCATGCCGGCTTCCAGGCGCAGGGTGTCGCGGGCACCCAGTCCAATCGGCTTGCCGCCCGCTTCCATCAGCGCTTTCCAGAAGAAGGGCGCGGATTTTGCCAGCACCATGACTTCGAAGCCGTCCTCGCCAGTGTAACCGGTGCGGGCGATGAACATCTCGCCCATGGCGGCGGCGTTGAAGGGCTTGAGGCCGCCGGTGAGGGTGTCGGCGCCGGGCAGGGCTTCGTCGAGCACCTTTTTCGCGTCCGGGCCCTGGATCGCGACCACGGCGAGGTCGCGGCGCGGCGTGAGGGTGAGGTTCATGCCCCAGTCGGCATTGCACTTCTGCATCCAGGCGAGGTCCTTGTCGGCGGTGCCAGCGTTAACCACCAGGCGGAACCAGGACTCGTCCATGTAATAGATGATGAGGTCGTCGATGACGCCGCCGTTCTCATTGAGCATGCAGGAATACAGCGCCTTGCCCGACACCTGCAGCTTGTCGACGTTGTTGGCGACGAGCTTGCGCAAAAAGACGCGCACATTCTCGCCCTTGAGGTCGCTGCTTCTGATATCTACCGGCAGCATGTGCGAGACGTCGAACAGGCCGCAGCCCGAACGCACCGCGTGGTGTTCCTCGATCTGCGAGCCGTAGTTCACCGGCATGTCCCAGCCGCCGAAATCGACCATCTTGGCGTTGAGTTCGCGGTGGGTGCTGTTGAGCGGGGTTTTTTTCAGTTCAGACACGTTGGTTTCCCTGTTGAATTTCTTCGGCGTAATAGCTGCTGCGCACCAGCGGCCCAGCTTTCACCCAGGCAAAGCCAAGCGAGCGGGCCTCGTTTTCCAGTTCGGCGAAGATGTCCGGATGGACGTATTCCGCCACCGGCAGGTTGTCGAGAGACGGGCGCAGGTACTGGCCCAGCGACACGCGGGCGACGCCTGCGCTCTTCAGGTCCTTCAATACCTCGATGATTTCGTCGCGGGTTTCGCCCAGGCCCAGCATCAGCGCCGACTTGGTTTCCACCCTGGGCTGTCTGCCGGCCTTTTCCAGCAATTCGAGCGAGCGTTCGTACTGCGAACCCTTGCGCGCCGTTTTGTACAGGCGGGGTACGGTTTCCACATTGTGCCCCCAGACCAGGTCGGGCAGGGCGGCGTCGGCGAGGGGGTGGGCGTTCACAGCGTCCATGACGATGGCGACGGCTTCGTCCTGCACGTTGCGAAAATCCGGGGTAAGGAATTCCACGCCGATGTTGGGCTGGCGCTGGCGCAACTGGCGCAGGCTTTCGGCGAACACCCAGGCGCCGCCGTCTTCCAGATCGTCGCGGTTGACCGAAGTCAGCACGATGTAATTGAGGTTCAGCCCGGCCACGGCCTCGGCGATGCGCTGCGGCTCGTTGGCATCGAACCAGGCTGGTTTGCCAGTCTTGCCCGCGCAGAAGCCGCAGGCGCGGGTGCAGGTTTCGCCCAGCAGCATGAAGGTGGCGGTGCCGCGGCTCCAGCATTCGCCGCGATTGGGGCATTTCGCCTCTTCGCACACCGTGTGCAGGCGGTTGCCGTGCACGGCGAGGCGGGTGCCGCCATAGCCGGATTCGCGCCCGAGGTTCTGGCGTATCCAGGGTGGCATGCGGCTGATGTTGCGGATGACTTGGTTCTGCACGACGGCTCCAAAACAAAAAAGGGTGGGACCAGCTTGGCGCTTGTCTCACCCCTCTGTCCTTGGTGCCTGAGAGATTGGTCCCCTTCGGCGGCAGGCAGTCCTGCTCTCTCCAGATTTGCTTAACAGTGGTCCTTTTGCCTGAGCGTTCCCGGGTGATTACGCCTTCGGCGACGGCCTTGCCGTGCTCTCCCACTGCGGCGCGAATCTTATCACAGAGATGATTCTAGTAGAACATGCGCAAGCGATAACCGGCTGCCTTGATGCCCTTGCTCTGCAGGTGGAGTTTGATCGGCACCTCGGAGCGGGCCTGAATGCCGGCGGTTTCCCTGCTGCCGGAGGCCAGGTATTCGCTGGGTGCGAACATGCGGCGGGCAAGGGGTTGGTCTTCAACGTCGGTCAGGGTGAGTTCCAGCACTGGCCAGGCCATTGAGTAGGAGGCCCGGTTGGCCAGGGTGACTTCCAGGAGGAGGGCTTGATTCTCGGTCTGCAGGTCGTGCCCCAGGATGGTGACCTGATGGGGATCGCGCGGCAGGCTTATGGTGCAATTCAAATCCTTGCAAATTGCCCCCAGTGAAGGCCTGATTTCAGGATAGCTTGCGGCAAGCTTGTCGCGCATTGAGTAAACCGTTTGCGCGACCAGCCCTGCCAGCAGGAGCAGGATCAGCAATGCCCAGAGCCAGCCCAGCCGGCGTTTGGGTTGTTGCCTTGCGGCCCTGCCGGCGGCGGCCGAAGGACGTCGCGGAATCCAGCCGGTGCTGGTGGCGGTTGATTGTCGTGCTCCCCAGCCGGCTGTGGGCGGCGTGGCGGGCTGGTATGCGGCGGTTGCGGGCGCCTCGGGTTTGGGCGTTTCCTCTTCCCTGGCCTCGAACGTGGGCATCGGGCCGTAGTCGTCATCCGCATGCGGCAGATTGGGGTCCACCAGAATGATGGACTCCAGTTTGGGGCCGAATGCCGACGGCACTCCCTGTTCTTCCGCCATGCGCTGCGCCAGGCCGCTCAGCCCGGCTGTCGCGCCCTGGCCTTCCTCCGGCTGCGAGGCATCGGCGGTCGCGTTTGACTCTTCCGGGGCGGTGGGCGCTTCTGTTCCCTGCGTTTCCTGGGGCGCTGCCGTCTGTTCTTCGGGCGGGTTCATGCCGGAATGAAAAACATTGCCGCACATGCCGCATTGCACCCAGCCCTTGGCCGCCTGCAGGTGCTGAGGGGTCAGGCGGAACAGACTGCCGCATTGCGGGCATTTGGCGACAAGGTCGTTTTCTGTGCTCATTTCTTTCGTCCGCAAAGCCTGACCCAACCTTCTTCCTCGACCGGTGCCTCGAACTCGAACCAGTCTTCATAGACCCGCATCACTGACTCGGCCTGTTGTTCCAGGATGCCAGACATGACCAGCCGCCCATTAGGCAGGGTCAGTCCGGCCAGCAGCGGGGCCAGGGCCTTGAGCGGATTGGTCAGGATATTGGCAACGACAATCTGCGCGGCAGTGGCGGGGGCCTGGTCGGGGGTATGGAAGCGTGCTTTCACGCCGTTCATATCGGCATTGTAGACGGCAGCTTGAATGGCTTGGGGATCGATGTCCACGCCCCAGACTTCCGCAGCGCCGAGCTTGGCGGCGGCAATGGCCAGAATTCCCGAGCCGCAGCCGTAATCCAGCACGGTTTCGCCGCCCTTGAGGTTCTCGTCCAGCCAGCGCAGGCACAGGCGGGTAGTGGGATGCGATCCGGTGCCGAAGGCCAGGCCCGGGTCGAGGCGGATGTTCAGGGCCGCGCTGTCGGGCGCCTCATGCCAGGTGGGGACGATCCAGAGGCGCTTTGATATGGGGATGGGGTCGAACTGCGATTGGGTCAGCCGCACCCAGTCCTGGTCGTCCACCACCTCCTGCGTCCAGTCCGGCATTTCCGGCAGACCGGCGGCCAGCGCGGCGCGCGCGATCAGGTCGGCGGGGTTGTGCCCGGAATCGAGCAGCGCGGTCACGATGCAGCGCTGCCAAAGCCCGGCATCGGGCTCGGTCGGTTCGCCGAAGATGGGGGTTTCGTCGAGGCTGCCGGCATCGGCATCCTCCAGCGCGGCCGAGATGGCGCCCAGCGCCATCAGCGCTTCGGAAAAGGCTTCGGCACGGGAGGCGTCGAGGGTGACGCGGAGGGATTGCCAGGACATCGGTGCAGCAGCCGCGGGGGGGTCGTCAGCTTGCGCCGCCCCCCAGCGTCTTATGCCTTGCCTTTATCCGCCGCCAGCTTCTGCTCCAGGTAATGGATGCTGGCGCCGCCTTGCTGGAAGGCGCGATCGTTGATCAGATCCTGATGAAGCGGGATATTGGTGTTGATGCCTTCAACCGCCATTTCCATGAGTGCGCCGCGCATGCGGGCGATGGCCTGATCACGGGTCTTGCCGTAAGCCAGCAGCTTGCCGATCATGGAGTCGTAGTGCGGGGGCACCATGTAGCCGGCGAACACGTGCGAATCCACGCGGATACCGGGACCGCCGGGCGGATGCCAGGTGGTGAGGCGACCAGGGGAGGGCACGAAGGTGTAGGGGTGCTCGGCGTTGATGCGGCACTCGATGGCATGGCCCTTGAACTCGATGTCCTTCTGCCGGTAGCGCAGTTTCTCGCCGCTGGCGATCCAGAGCTGTTCCTGCACGATGTCCACGCCGGTGATCAGTTCGGTGACCGGGTGTTCGACCTGCACGCGCGTGTTCATTTCGATGAAGAAGAACTCGCCGTCTTCATACAGGAACTCGAAGGTGCCGGCGCCGCGATAACCGATCTTGCGGCAGGCCTCGGCGCAGCGCTCGCCGATCTTGTCGCGCAGCTTGGGGTCGAGGCCGGGCGCGGGCGCTTCTTCCATCACTTTCTGGTGGCGGCGCTGCATCGAGCAGTCGCGCTCGCCCAGGTGGATGGCGTTGCCGTGCTCGTCGGCCAGCACCTGGAACTCGATGTGGCGCGGCTTCTGCAGGTAGCGTTCCATGTACACCATGGGGTTGCCGAAGGCGGACTGCGCCTCGGCCTTGGTCATTTCCACGGAGGACAGCAGGGCGGCTTCGGTGTGCACCACGCGCATGCCGCGTCCGCCGCCGCCGCCGGCCGCCTTGATCAGCACCGGGTAGCCGACATCGCGCGCGATGCGCAGGATTTCCTCGGGATCGTCCGGCAGCGCACCGTCTGAGCCGGGCACGCAGGGCACCTTGGCTTCCTTCATGGCGTCCTTGGCGGCCACCTTGTCGCCCATCAGGCGGATGGACTCCGGGCGTGGCCCGATGAAGACGAAACCGGAGGATTCCACGCGCTCGGCAAAATCCGCGTTTTCGGAAAGGAAGCCGTAGCCGGGATGGATGGCCTCGGCGTCGGTCACTTCCGCTGCCGCGATGATCGCCGGCACGTTGAGATAGGACTGGCTGGAGGGGGGCGGGCCGATGCATACGGACTCATCGGCCAGCTTGACATATTTGGCGTCGCGATCTGCTTCGGAATGCACGGCCACTGTCTTGATGCCCAGTTCGCGGCAGGCGCGCTGGATGCGCAGGGCGATTTCGCCCCTGTTTGCGATCAGAATTTTTTCAAACATGGATACGCCCAAGTAAGGCGTGAGGCATCTGGCATGAGGCGGGCATGGCTTGCACCCTGCGCCTCATGCGCTGTTCCTCACCCAATGATAAACAGCGGCTCGCCGTATTCGACCGGCTGGCCATTCTCGACCAGGATGGCCTTGATGACGCCGCCCTGGTCCGCTTCGATTTCGTTGAGGAGCTTCATGGCCTCAATGATGCAAAGCGTGTCGCCTGCGGAAACGGACTGGCCGACTTCTGCAAACGACTTGGCGCCGGGCGAGGGCGAGCGGTAGAACGTGCCGACCATGGGCGAGCGCACCACGTGGCCTTCCGGCTCGGCAGGCGCGGTTTCCGCAGGCGCGGCCGGCGCAGCGGATGCGGCGGCTACGGGAACGGCAGGCGCTGTGGGCATGGGCGCGTTCATGTACACGGGCTGGCCGCCCGCCAGAACGCGCGCAATGCGCACCCTTTCTTCGCCCTCGGTGATTTCCAGCTCTGCAATGCCGGACTCCTCCACCAGATCAATGAGTTTTTTCAGCTTTCTGAGATCCATGACTTGTGACTTTCACGTGTAAATGACGCAGGGCAAATTCCAGTGCCAGCTCGTAGCCCTGTGCACCCAGCCCGGCGATGACGCCAAGAGCCAGGTCGGAAAAATAGGAATGATGCCGAAAGGATTCCCGCGCGTGGACATTCGACAAATGCACTTCCACGAAGGGGATGCCGGTGGCGGCCAGCGCGTCGCGCAATGCGATGCTGGTGTGGGTATAGCCGGCGGGGTTGATCAGGATGAAGTCCACGCCATCGCGCTTGGCCTGCTGCACCCGATCGATCAGCGCGCCCTCGTGGTTGCTCTGGAAGCTTTCCACGCTGACGCCGCAGGCATCGCCGCGGACCTTCAACGCCTGGTCGATGTCGCTCAGGGTGGAGAGGCCATAATGTTGCGGTTCGCGACTGCCCAGCAGGTTCAGGTTGGGCCCATGCAAAACCAGAATGGCCTTGGGTAAGGCCACCGATTTGCTGCCCTTGCGCACGCTGGTTGTTTTCGGCATGGGCGCAAGTTTGATACAAGTTCAACGAACTTGTCCAGATATTGACGGGAATTTCAGGTTAGATTAGGGGGCTGATCAGGCGCTCAAGCCGCGCCTTGTCTAGGCCGCCGATGATCTTCTCGCGCAGGCGCCCGCTGCGGTCATAGACCAGGGTGTAGGGCAGCCCCCCGCCAGGATTGCCGAGTTTGCGCAGCATTTCGGATTCGTTGAGGCCCCCGATCAGGATGGGATAGTTGACGCCATATTCCTGCACGAATCCGGCGACTTGCCGGGGGTCATCAAGCGCGATGCCGACAAATTGCACGCCTTTCGCGCCAAGTCTGGACTGCGCGTCGACGAAAACGGGAATCTCCTCGCGACACGGCGGGCACCAGGTCGCCCAGAAATTCACCACCAGGACCTTGCCCTGATGCTGTGCCAGGGACTGCGTCTGGTTGCGCAAATCCGGAAGCGCGGTTGCCAGCAGGGTGGCGGCCGCATCGGGCTGGACTGACCCGGGCTGCCTGAGCCAGGTTGCAACGCCCAGGCC
>DAIMZB010000061.1:6785-9707 GCA_036734185.1 Thiobacillaceae bacterium
CGGCTGATAACCCAGCAGGCTGATCAACGGCAGGCCCAGGCCGGCAGCCAGCGCCAGGCCGGCAACGCCGGCGACAAGCCAGTTCTGGCGGTTCATGCTGTTGCGCCCGGGATTATTTCAGGCCCTTGTCGATGCTGGCGAGAAACTTGTCCGCGGGCTCGTAGCCGATGACCTTGTAGTCGGACTGCTGGCCCTGGGCATTCCAGAAGATCAGCCCGGGCGGACCGAACAGGTTGAAGCGCTTGAGCAGCTCCTTGTCTTGCGGGGTGTTCGCTGTCACATCCACTTTCAGCAGCACCGCATCCTTGAGGCGTGCCTGCACGCGGGCGTCGGAGAAGGTGAATTTCTCCATTTCCTTGCACGACACGCACCAGTCCGCATAGAAGTCCATCATCACCGGCTTGCCGGCCGCCTTTGCCCGGGCCAGCCGTTCGTCCAGCTCGGCGCCGTTCTTGACCTTCTCGAACGGCAGTGCAGCGGCTTGTGCGGCGGCAGGCGTGGCGCCAGCGGGGCCGGCCATGACGCCCTGGTACACGGTTAGCGGCTGGAGGATGTCGCGGCTGCCGCCGAGCGCGCCAAGCAGCAGGCCCACGCCTGCGATCAACAGCACGACGCCCACGCCTTTCCAGAACTTCTGCCAGCCTTTTGCCGGTGCCGGCAGCGTATCGAGCGCGTGCAGGTAGACCGCGGAAATGATGAGCAGCGCCGACCATAGCGCCATCACCATCCAGGGCGGCAGGAAGGGCGAGATCAGCCAGATCGCGACGCCCAGCATGGCGACGCCGAAGAAGTACTTGACGCCATTCATCCATACGCCGGCCTTCAGCATCAGCGTGCCTGCCGAGAGCCCCACGGCGAGGAGCGGCACGCCCATGCCCAGCGCAAGGAAAAACAGCGACAGCCCGCCTTTCAGGCTATCGCCGGTCTGGGCGATGTACGCGAGGGCGGCGGCCAGCGGCGGCGCGACGCAGGGGCCGACGATCAGGGCCGAGAGCGCACCCATGCCAAACACGCCGGTGAAGTGGCCGCCGTGCAGCTTGTTGGAGGTCTCGCTGAGCTTGCTTTGCAGTGAACTGGGCAGCTGGATGTCATAGAAGCCGAACATCGACAGCGCCAGCGCCACGAAAATGGCTGCGCCAAAACCGAGGGCGATCGGATTTTGCAAGGCATTGGACAGCAACGTGCCGGACTGCGCGGCGATCACGCCGATGATGGCGTAAGTGATCGCCATGCCGAGCACATAGGCCAGCGACAGGAAAAAGCCGCTCGCATGGGTGACGTTTTTCTGCCCGGCGATGATGCCAGACAGGATCGGGATCATCGGGAACACGCAGGGCGTGAGCGACAACGCCAGGCCGAAGCCGAAGAAGGCGACGATCGCCACCCACAAGCCGCCCTTGTTCAGGGTTTTCTCAATGCTGCCGGCATCCCCGGCGTCGGCTGGGGCGGCGGCATCGGGCAAGCTGGTCAGGGTTTCGGCATTGCCTGCAGCCGTGGAGGCCAGGGTAAAGGATTGGTTGGTGGGCGGATAACACACGCCCAGTTCGCTGCAGCCCTGATACTGGGCGTCGACGACCAGCTCTTCGCCGTCCTTCAGCGGGCGCGACAGCGCCACCTCGGCGGCGAAATCCTTGTGGTACACCTCGGTGCGGCCGAAAGTCGGGTCTTCCTTCACGTCGGGCGCGGGGGTGGATACCTTGCCCGCAGCCACGTCCTTGGGCGACTTGACCACAAATTTCAGCTTGTCGCGGTAAAGGTAGTAGTCCTTGGCGACGGCGTAACTGACGGCAAGGGTTTGCCGGTCCTTCAGGCGCGCATTGGCCTTGAATGCCTGGTCGGGCGGCAACAGGTCGGCAGTGCCGTCGTTGCCGGCGAGACTGCGCAGGCCGGCGAGCGCCGAGGAGGACTGTGCGGCGGCGCCTGACAGGGCTTCCGAAGCGCCCTTGGGCGCCGTCAGCGCCGCAAGCTTGAGCGGGGCCGTGGAGGTGACGGGCATGTAGCAAACGCCGCCCTCGGCGCAACCCTGGAAGGTGGCTTGCAGATTCACCGCCAGCGCGCCGCCAGGCTCGCGTGAGACCGGTAGCCTGATGGTGACTGACTTTTTATAAATCTCGACCGAGCCGAACGTGGGGTCGTCCTTGATCTTGCCGGCCGGGTATTGCGCGGTGCCAAGCCTGGCACCGGTCAGGGCGAACTTGAACTTGTCCTTGTAGAGATAGTAGCCGTCGGCGATTTTCCAGCTTGCCTCGATGGTCTGGGCGTCAATGGCGCGCGCGGTAAACTTGAACGCTTCCTCGGGGTCCAGGAATTCCTGGGCATGGCTGATGCCGGTCAGGGCCAGCAGCAGAAAAGGCAGGGCAAGCAGCTTTCGAGTCAGGCGGTTCATGGCGGTCTTTCGCTATTTGTTGTTGCGGGCGGTTTCGTGCATCACCCATTCCAGGTAGCCTGGCAGGCCGGCTTCGGCTCCGACAGCCACGATTTCCGGGAGTTCGTAAGGATGGCAGGCTTTAAGACCCGACTCAAGCCGGGGGTAGGCCTCCCGCGAGGTCTTGATCATGAGCAAGGTTTCCCTCGACTCCTCCAGCTGCCCCTGCCAGTTGTAGACCGAGGTCACGCCTGGCAGGATGCTGACGCAGGCCGCCAGGCCGTCCTTCACCAGTCGGTCAGCCGCTTCGCGGGCGCTGGCCTCGCTGGGAAAAGTGGAAAACACGACGAGCACTGCCATGGTTGGGATTGTATTAATCTGGCAAACGGATTGAACTGGCACGAAACACCCAAACCTAGGTATTTCGTTATCACACATTTGATAAAAGATCTTACATGTATTCCTGGCTGATGTTTTTTGCGCTGGCTGCTTTCCCGGTGGCCGAGGCCGTATCGATCATCTGGGTGGCCGGCCACATCGGCTGGTGGACCCTGGCC
>DAIMZB010000062.1:0-9579 GCA_036734185.1 Thiobacillaceae bacterium
CGACTATCCGCTGCCCAAGACCCTGCTGGAATACCGCGGACTGGCCAAGCTCAAGTCCACCTACACCGACAAACTGCCGCAGATGGTCAATGCAAAAACCGGCAGGGTGCATACCAGTTACTCGCAGGCCACCGCGGTGACCGGCCGGTTGTCGAGCTCCGACCCGAACCTGCAGAACATTCCCGTGCGCACCTCGGAAGGGCGCCGCATTCGCGAGGCCTTCATCGCGCCACCCGGCTCGGTCATCGTGTCGGCGGACTACTCCCAGATCGAGCTGCGCATCATGGCGCACCTGTCCGGCGACGAGGGCCTGCTCATTGCCTTCGCCGAGGACCGCGACATCCACACTGCGACTGCATCCGAGGTGTTCGGCGTCGCCCTGGATGAAGTCAGTTCGGACCAGCGGCGCATGGCCAAGGTCATCAACTTCGGCCTCATCTATGGCATGTCCGCCTTCGGCCTCGCGTCGCAGCTGAATCTGGAGCGCAGCGCCGCGCAGGCCTACATCGACCGCTACTTCGCGCGCTATCCCGGCGTGGCCGACTACATGCAGCGCACGCGGGAACAGGCCCGCTCACAGGGCTTTGTCGAGACCGTGTTTGGCCGCCGCCTGTACCTGCCCGAAATCAATTCCAAGAACCCGGCCCGCCGCCAGGGTGCGGAGCGCGCAGCCATCAACGCACCCATGCAGGGCACCGCGGCCGACCTCATCAAGCTGTCCATGATCGCGGTGCAGGGCTGGCTCGACACGGAGAACCTGCACAGCAAAATGATCATGCAGGTGCATGACGAACTGGTGCTGGAAGTGCCGGAAGGCGAATTGCACGAAGTGCGCACGCGCCTGCCGCAACTCATGGCAGCCGTGGCGCAATTGAAAGTGCCGTTAAAGGCCGAGGTGGGCAGCGGCCCGAACTGGGAAGCCGCCCACTGAGCCCGTCCGCTTAAGCCATCATGCGGGTTGCGGCTATTTTCTCAGGCTGTCGCGAATTTCCCTGAGCAGCACAATGTCTTCCGGTGTGGCGGCCGGGGCAGGGGGCGGCGCTTCCTTTTTTAAGCGGTTGATCTGCTTGACCATTACGAAAATGACCAGCGCCAGAATGATGAAGTTGAGCAGGATGGTCAGAAAATTGCCGTAGGCGAACACCGGTATGCCGGCCTTCTTCACCTCCGCCAGGGTCATGCCCACGCCTGGCGGCACGTGCCCGAGCGCAATGAAGAGGTTGCTGAAGTCGAAGCCGCCTGAAACGGCGCCGACGAGCGGCATGACCAGGTCATCGACAATGGATGAGACGATCTTGCCGAAGGCAGCGCCGATGATCACGCCGATGGCGAGGTCAACGGCATTTCCCTTGACGGCAAACTCCTTGAATTCAGAGACGAAGCCCATGGTTTCTCCAGTTGTTGTTTAACATTGTCGCGCCTTTATCAACATAGAAAATTTTTTGCCTGCGCAAAGCGACTGCATAAAAAATACGCAATCTATTTCCCATCGCCGCGCGAGCCGGGGTAAAATTCCACCCCCTATGCGTATCGGTCCCCATACCCTCAAGAACAATCTGATCGTTGCCCCCATGGCGGGGGTGACCGATCGGCCGTTCCGCCAATTATGCAAGCAGTTGGGCGCCGGCATGGCCGTGTCCGAGATGGTGACTTCGAATTCGCTGCTCTACGGCAGCAGCAAGACCCAGCGTCGCGCCAACCACGAAGGCGAGGTCGAGCCCAAATCGGTGCAGATCGCCGGCGCGGATCCGGCCATGATGGCCGAGGCCGCCCGCCACAACGTCGAGCGCGGCGCGCAGATCATCGACATCAACATGGGCTGCCCGGCCAAGAAGGTCTGCAACGTCATGGCCGGCTCGGCCCTGCTGCAGAACGAGCCGCTGGTCGAACAGATACTCAATGCCGTGGTGAAGGCGGTGCCTGAAGTGCCGGTGACCCTGAAAATCCGAACCGGCTGGGACCGCTCCCACCGCAACGCGCTGAACATCCTGAAAATCGCCGAGGGCTCCGGCATCCAGGCCCTGGCCATCCATGGCCGCACGCGTGCCTGCGGCTACACCGGGGACGCCGAATACGAGACGATCGCCGCGGTCAAGGCCGAGGCCCGCATCCCCATCATTGCCAATGGCGATATCACCACGCCGGAGAAGGCCAAATTCGTGCTCGAGCACACTGGCGCCGACGCCGTCATGATTGGCCGCGCCGCCCAGGGTAGGCCGTGGATTTTTCGCGAGATTGACCATTACCTGAAAACCGGCCGCCATCTGCCGCCGCCGCAGGTGAGCGAGATCCATCAGGTGCTGAAGGCGCATCTGGAAGACCTGTATGCGTTCTACGGCGAGCACACCGGCCTGCGCGTCGCGCGCAAGCACATTTCCTGGTACACCCGCGGCCTTGTCAACGCCAGCAGCTTCCGGCACCGCATGAACCACCTGGAAAGCGTCAAGGAACAACTGGAAAGCGTGGACGAGTTCTTTTCGCAGGCCGCCCGCGCCAGCAACTATTTGCAATACGAAATCGAGCCGGAAGAACTGGCCGCGTAGGGAGAAGTGCTTTGATGGAAGAAAACGAGCTTGCGGCGTGCGTGCGCAAGGCATTGAACCGCTATTTCAAGGATCTGGACGGCGAAGAGCCGGTTGGCATCTATGAGATGGCGGTGCTTGCGCTCGAAAAGCCCCTGCTGACCTATATCATGGACCGCGTCGAGGGCAACCAGACCCGCGCCTCGGAGATGCTGGGGATCAACCGCAATACCCTGCGCAAGAAGCTCAAGCAGCACGGCCTGTCAGATTAAACTTAACTTCAATACAACATGAAAATCGAACGCGCCTTGATCAGTGTGTCAGACAAGTCCGGCATCCTGGAATTTGCCCGCGAGCTTGCAGCTCAGGGAGTCGACATCATTTCCACCGGCGGCACCGCCAAACTGCTTGCCGACAACGGCGTGAAGGTCACGGAAATTTCCGACTACACCGGCTTTCCCGAAATGCTCGACGGCCGTGTGAAGACCCCCCACCCTAAGGTGCACTGCGGTATCCTCGGCCGTCGCGACCTGCCGGAACATGTCGCAACCATGCAGAAGCACGGCATCGGCAACATCGACCTGGTGGTGGTCAACCTCTACCCGTTCCGCGAGACCATCGCCAAGCCGGGTTGCACGCTGGAAGACGCCATCGAGAACATCGACATCGGCGGCCCGGCCATGGTGCGCTCTTCGGCCAAGAACCATGCCCATGTCGCCATCGTCACCGACCCTGCCGACTATGCCGTCGTGCTCAATGAAATGAAGGCCGGCGGCGTCACGCAAGAGACCCGTTTCTCGCTCGCCATCAAGGCTTTCGAGCACACCGCGGCCTACGACGGCGCCATTGCCAATTACTTCGGCGGCATCATCGAGAAATCCGAATTCCCGCGCACCATCAACCTGCAGTTCAAAAAGGTGCAGGGCATGCGCTATGGCGAGAACCCGCACCAGAACGCGGCGTTCTATGTCGAGGCCAATGCCAGGGAAGCCAGCATCGCCACCGCGAGGCAGCTGCAGGGCAAGGAGCTGTCCTACAACAACATCGGCGATGCCGACGCCGCGCTCGAATGCGTGAAGCAGTTCGATACCGCGCCTGCCTGCGTCATCGTCAAGCATGCCAATCCGTGCGGCGTGGCCTACGGCGCCAATCTGCTGGAAGCCTACGACCGCGCCTACAAGACCGACCCGGAATCGGCCTTCGGCGGCATCATCGCATTCAACGGCGAGCTCGACGCCGAGACCATGAAGGTCATCGTCGAACGCCAGTTTGTCGAAGTCATCATCGCGCCGAAAGTGTCCGCCGCTGCAGTGGAAGTGGCGGCCGCCAAGAAAAACGTGCGCGTGCTCGAATGCGGCCAGTGGCCGAAAGAGCCGGGCGGGCGCCTCGACTTCAAGCGCGTCACCGGTGGCCTGCTGGTGCAGGATGCCGACCTCGCGCTCACTGGCGAGATCAAGGTGGTTTCGAAGCGCGTGCCGACCGAGGCCGAAATGCGCGACCTGCTGTTCGCCTGGCGCGTGGCGAAATATGTGAAGTCCAATGCCATCGTCTATGCGAAAGACAGCATGACCATCGGCGTCGGCGCCGGGCAGATGAGCCGTGTCAACTCCGCGCGCATCGCCGCCATCAAGGCAGAGCATGCCGGGCTCGAAGTGAAGGGCTCGGTGATGGCCTCCGACGCATTCTTCCCGTTCCGTGACGGCATCGACAGCGCCGCCCAGGCCGGCATCGCCGCCGTGATCCAGCCCGGCGGAGCCATGCGCGACGATGAAGTCATCGCCGCAGCGAATGAGCATGGCATGGCCATGATCTTTACTGGCATGCGCCACTTCCGGCACTAAAACATGAAGGTGCTCGTCATTGGTTCCGGCGGCCGCGAACACGCGCTGGCGTGGAAACTGGCGCAGTCGCCGCGCATGCAGAAGGTTTACGTTGCACCGGGCAACGGCGGCACCGCGCGCGAGCCCGAACTTGAGAACGTGCCGCTCACGGGCGTTGCCGAACTGGTCGAGTTTGCAAGGCGCGAAAAAGTCCAGCTCACCGTGGTCGGGCCCGAAGCGCCGCTGGCAGAGGGCGTGGTCGATGCCTTCCGCGCCGCCGGTCTGAAAATTTTCGGCCCGGTGAAAGCTGCGGCGCAACTCGAATCCTCGAAGGATTTCGCCAAGGCCTTCATGGTGCGGCACAACATCCCGACCGCCAAATACCAGACTTTCACCGATGCCGCCGCCGCGCACGCCTATGTCGATGCCGAGGGCGCGCCCATTGTCATCAAGGCCGATGGCCTCGCCGCCGGCAAGGGCGTGGTAGTCGCGCAGAGCCTGGCCGAGGCGCACGCCGCCATCGACGACATGCTGTCCGGCAACAAGCTGGGCACAGCCGGCGCGCGCGTCGTGATCGAAGAATGCCTGCTGGGCGAGGAGGCGAGCTTCATCGTCATGGTCGACGGCGAGCACGTGCTGGCGCTGGCCTCCAGCCAGGACCACAAGCGCCTCATGGACGGCGACGCCGGCCCCAACACCGGCGGCATGGGCGCCTACTCGCCCGCCCCGGTAGTCACGCCCGAGATGCACGCCAGGATCATGCGTGAAGTGATCCAGCCCACGGTGACCGGCATGGCGAAGGACGGCCTGCCCTACACCGGCTTTCTCTATGCCGGCGTGATGATTGATGCGGCGGGCCGCATCAAGGTGCTTGAATTCAACTGCCGCATGGGCGACCCGGAAACTCAGCCCATCATGATGCGGCTGAAAACCGACCTGGTGACGCTGGTCGAACACGCCATCGACGGCCGGCTCGACCAGGCCGAGGCGGAGTGGGACCGCCGTCCCGCCCTGGCCGTGGTGCTGGCTGCGGCCAATTATCCGGAGTCACCGCGCAAGGGCGACGTCATCGAGAGCCTGCCGCGGAACGAACCGGACCTGCACGTGTTCCATGCCGGTACGCAACTTGTCGATGGCAAGACGCTGACCAGCGGCGGCCGCGTGCTCGCGGTCACCGCGCTGGGTGACAGCGTGAAGATGGCGCAGAAGCGCGCCTATGAAGCCGTTTCGCAGATCCGCTTCGATGGCATGCAGTACCGCAAGGACATCGGCTATCGGGCAATCGATCGCAAAAAATGAAAGCTGAAGGGCTGCGTGCGTGGCTCAGGCGCGGCGGCGTGATCGCCTACCCCACTGAATCCTGTTTCGGACTTGGCTGCGACCCCATGAATCGCGGCGCGGTCGAAGAAATCCTCAAGCTCAAGGGTCGCGGTGCCGTCAAGGGACTTATCCTGATTGCAGCCAACCGTAACCAATTGCGCCCCTACGTGACCCGAACTTCCCTCGATGCGGCCTGGCAGACGGGGCGCTGGCCCGGCCCGGTAACCTGGGTGCTGCCGGCCTCAAGGAGCTGTCCGGCATGGATCGAGGGCGGGCGCGGCACCGTCGCCGTGCGCATCACCGCCCATCCCGACGCAGTCGCGCTATGCAGGGAGGCCGGCATGGCGCTGGTGTCCACCAGCGCGAACAGGAGCGGCCAGGCCCCCGCTAAAACAGGTGAGCAATGCCGCGCGCTTTTCGGCGCGCGCGTGCGAGTTGCACCGGGACGCATCGGCACGCGCAGGCGGCCGTCCACATTGATAGACCTGGCTACCGGAAAAGTGTTGAGAAAATGAGCCTGTCCAAGGAACAACTGAAGAATTACTTCCTGTCGCTGCAGGAATCGATCGTCTCGCGGATGGAGGCCCTCGACGGCAAGCCGTTCCGCCGCGATGCCTGGGATCGCCCCGAAGGCGGCGGCGGCATCTCCCGCCTGGTCGAGGAGGGCAACCTCCTGGAGCGCGCCGGCGTGAATTTCTCGCACGTCACGGGCCAGAAGCTGCCGCCTTCGGCGACGGCGCATCGCCCCGAGCTTGCCGGCCGGCGCTGGGAAGCGATGGGCGTGTCGCTCGTGTTCCATCCGCGCAACCCCTACGTTCCCACCGTGCACATGAACGTGCGCTGCTTCATCGCGGAAAAGGACGGCGAACAGCCGGTCTGGTGGTTTGGCGGCGGCATGGACCTCACGCCCTACTACGGCTTCGACGAAGACGCCGCGCATTTCCACGCCACCTGCAAGCAGGCGCTCGACCCTTTCGGCGCCGACTGGCATCCGCGTTTCAAGAAATGGTGCGACGAATACTTCTTCCTCAAGCACCGCAACGAACCCAGGGGCGTGGGCGGCATTTTCTTCGATGACCTGAACGGCGCCGATTTCGACACCTGTTTCAAGCTCACCCGCTCGGTGGGCGACCATTTCCTGCCGGCTTACGTGCCGATTTTCGAGCGGCGCAAGGACATGGCCTATGGCGAGCGCGAGCGCGACTTCCAGGCCTACCGGCGCGGGCGCTATGTCGAATTCAACCTGGTGTTCGACCGCGGCACGCTGTTCGGCCTGCAATCCGGTGGCCGCACCGAATCCATCCTGATGTCGATGCCGCCGATCGTGAAATGGCGCTACGACTGGACACCCGAGGCGGGAACTCCCGAGGCAAGGCTCTACTCTGACTTTCTCGTTGCCAAAGACTGGGTCTGATGGGAAAGCTTCTGGGCATTCGCGCCCGCTGGTGGGTACTGTTTTCGCTGGTCCTCATTCCGCTGGTGCTGGTCGGCGTGGTGGTGTGGGAGCTGATGTCATCCGACATTCAGGCGCGCTACCTCGCCAGAACCGCCGCCAAGATGACCTGGAAGGTGCAATCGGGCCCGTCCGACCGCATCCGCTTTTCGCAGGGCGGGCCTTACGACCAGCGCCTGGGCTACAGCAAGCTGCCTGACTACATCCAGCGCCTGTCGATGCGCGGCTGGGATGTCGAGCGCCAGGCGCGGATCAGCATCCAGATGGCGCGCGCCCATGACCTTGGCCTGAACCCGCCCTATCGCGAAAAAAACCAGGGTGGCCTGACGCTGCTCGACGATGCCGGCAAGCCGTTGTACCGCGCCTTCCATCCCGAGCGCGTGTATGCCGACTTCGGCGACACGCCGCCGGTCCTGCGCAACGCCCTGCTGTTCATCGAAAACCGCGAGTTGCTGACCGAGCAGTTTCCCAGCAAGAACCCGGCCGTGGAATGGGACCGTCTGGGCCAGGCGATGCTCGACAAGTTCTATTCCATGATCAACCCGGCGCACAACGTGCCCGGCGGCAGCACGCTGCCCACCCAAATCGAGAAATACCGCCATTCGCCCGACGGCATCACGCTGTCGATGACCGACAAGCTGAAGCAGATGGGTTCGGCCAGCCTGCGCGCCTACCTCGATGGCAAGAACACCCTGCCCACGCGCCAGCGCATCGTGCGTGATTACCTCAACACCGTGCCGCTGTCGGCGGCGCCCCGCTTCGGCGAAGTCAACGGCGTAGGTGACGGGCTGTGGGCCTGGTACGGGCTGGACTTCAACAAGGCCAATGAGGCGCTGTGGCGGCTGGAAAAAAACCCCAGGGACGCCGAGGGCGCCATGGTGTTCAAGCATGCGCTCTCCCTGCTGGTGGCCGAGCGCAAGCCTTCCTATTACCTGACGAAAGACCGCGCGGCGCTGGACCGCTACACCAATGTGCACCTCGATCTGCTGGCCGAGGCCGGCCTGATCTCGCCCGATCTGCATACCGCCGCCCTCAAGGTGCGCCTGCGCAGCCCGGCCCAGCGCGTAGATCCGCCGGCGCCGGCCTTCGTCCTGCAAAAGGCCAGCAACAGCCAGCGCGTGCGCCTGGCCGGCCTGCTCGGCGAGTCGCGCCTGTACGACCTCGACCGCCTCGATCTGGTGGCCGAGAGCACACTCAACGGCGAAGCGCAGCGTGAAATCACCGACTTCCTGCTGGGCCTTTCCAGACCCGAACAGGCGTCTGCGCTGGGCCTGTATGGCAACCGCCTCATGGTGCCGTCCAACGACCTCACCAAGGTGATCTACAGTTTCACCCTCTACGAAAAAAGCCCGGAGGGGATGCTGCTCAGGGTCCAGGCGGACAACCTCAACCAGCCTTTCGACATCAACCAGCAGACCAAGCTCGACCTCGGCTCGACCGCCAAGCTGCGCACCCTGACCACTTATCTCGAAATCATCGCGCGCCTGCACGAGGAGTACGTCGGGCTGTCGCCGGACAAGCTGCAGGAACAGGCGCGTCCGCGCCGGGACGTGCTGGCGCAGTGGGTGGCCAACTACCTGCTCTCTGCCGATGACAAGAGCCTGTCCGCCACCCTGACCGCGGCGATGGGCCGCAACTACTCGGCAGCACCGGAGTTGTTCTACACCGGCGGTGGCCAGCACATGTTCGCCAACTTCAATCCGGACGACAACAAGCGCGTGATGGACGTCTGGGAAGCGACGCGCAACTCGGTCAATCTGGTGTACATCCGGCTGATGCGCGACATTGTCATGCACTACATGGAACGCTCGCCGGGAGCGGTGGCGAGTGCGCTGGATGGCAGCAGCCCGGCGCGCCAGCTTTACCTGCTCAAGTTCATCGACAAGGAATCCGGCGTGTTCATGCGCCGCTTCTACCAGCACTACGCGAACATGGGCGCCGCGGACATGGCCGAGGAGCTGTACCGGCGCGCGCATCAGAATCCGCACAAATTCGCGGCGCTGTATCGTTATCTGGAGCCGCGCGCGACCCAGCAGGAATTTGAATCCGCGCTGAAAAGCCGCATTCCCGCCAGCGTGGACCTGAGCGAGGCCGTGCTGAAAAGAATGTATGACCAGAACGCGCCCGGCGGCTACAACCTGGCCGACCGGGGCTACGTCGTCCAGGTTCACCCGCTGGAAATCTGGCTGGTCGGCTACCTGCGCCAGCACCCCAAGGCCAGCTTCGAGGAGATGCTCGCGGCCAGCGCCAAGGAGCGGGTGGCGGTGTACAACTGGCTGCTCGCGACCAAGCGCACCGACGCACAGGACATTCGCATCAAGAGCCTGCTGGAAGTCGAGGCTTTCGATGCCCTGCACAAGGACTGGCAGCGGCTGGGGTACCCGTTCGAAACCCTGACGCCGTCCTACGCCACCGCGATCGGCAGCTCGGGCGACCGCCCCGCCGCGCTGGCCGAGGTGATGGG
>DAIMZB010000063.1:0-9353 GCA_036734185.1 Thiobacillaceae bacterium
CGATGCTGGCCTACGTCGGCGAGAACGCCAAGGAATTCACCACCGACTACGGCAACGTTTCCGCCGCCTCGATCGGCGCCATCCAGCGGGGTTTGCTGGCGCTGGAGTCACAGGGCGGCGAAAAGATTTTCGGCGAGCCCATGCTCAATATCGCCGACCTCATGCAGACCGACGCCGGCCGCGGCGTTGTCAACATCCTCTCCGCCGACAAGCTCATGCAGTCGCCCAAGATGTACGCAACCCTGCTGTTGTGGCTGCTGTCCGAACTGTTCGAGCACCTGCCGGAGGCCGGTGACCTCGACAAGCCCAAGCTGGTGTTCTTTTTCGACGAGGCGCACCTGCTTTTCACTGACGCCCCCAGCGCGCTGGTGGAAAAGATCGAGCAGGTGGTGCGACTCATCCGTTCCAAGGGCGTGGGCGTGTATTTCGTCACCCAGAATCCCGCCGACGTGCCGGACAAGGTGCTGTCTCAGCTTGGCAATCGCGTGCAGCACGCGCTGCGTGCCTTCTCCGCGCGCGATCAGAAAGCGGTCAAGGCGGCGGCGGAAACCATGCGCGACAACCCGGCGCACAATGAGGAGTCCGCCATCACGGAACTGGGCGTGGGCGAGGCGCTGGTTTCGTTCCTCGATGAAAAAGGCCGCCCCGGCATTGTCGAACGCGCCTTGATCCTGCCGCCCACCGGCCAGGTCGGCCCGATCGCCCCACAGCAGAGACAGAAGCTGATCGACAACTCGCTGGTGGCGGGCGCGTACGAAAAAACCATCGACCGTGAATCGGCCTACGAAAAACTAAAGGCGCGCGCGGCGCAACAGCCCGCCGCAAAGCCCGCCCCCGCGCGTGCCGGAAAGCAAGCCGCAGAAGGCGGCGTGCTCGGCACGCTGGGCGATGTGCTTGGCGGCAACGGCCGCCGTCAGGGCGTGGTGGAAGCCATGGTAAAAAGCGCCGCGCGCACGGTTGGCAGCCAGCTTGGCCGCCAGATCCTGCGCGGCGTGCTGGGAGGAATTCTGGGCGGCAAACGCTAGAAGCTGACCTTCACCAGCAAGCCGCCCTCCGGGCTCTGGCCCAGACTGACGACGGCCTTCAGCGTCTTGGCAATCGCCCGCACGATGGCCAGCCCCAGCCCGCTGCCGGGACTCGGCGTTCCGGGCACGCGGTAAAACCTGTCGAACACCCGTGCGCGCAGCGCCTCTGGAATGCCCGGCCCCGTATCCAGCACTTCGAGCACAGGCCGGCCATTTTCATTGCGCACAGCAATGTCGACCCGACCGCCCGAAGGCGTGTAACGCAGCGCATTGTCGGTCAGGTTATTGATAAGCGCCCGCAGGCTGCCAGCCAGGCCAACGACCCTTGCAGGCTCGCATTCCGTCAGGCCCAGGTCGATGCCGCGCGATTTCGCCTCGTCGGCGAAATCCATCACCGCCTGCCGGGCAATCTCGTCCAGCGCCACTTCCTCGCGCACGCCTGCAGCGGTGTCGGCGTCAAGCCGGGCGAGCATCAACAGCTGTTCGGACAAATGGCTTGCGCGGTCGATGCCGGACTCAAGCCGCGACAGGGCAGCCTTCTGTTCATTGAAATCCTGCGCACGCAGTGCCGTCTGCACCTGGAATTTCAACGCTGTCAAAGGCGAGCGCAGCTCGTGGGCGGCGTCATCGATGAACCTGCGCCGGCTCACGATCAGGCGATCGAGGCGATCCAGCAACCCGTTCAGGGCCTGCGCCAAGGAGCGCAGTTCCGTTGGTAGAAGGTCGGTGTTGAGCGGCCGCAAGTCATCCGGCTTGCGCGCTTCCACCTGACCCGTGATTTTTTCCAGGGGCTTGAGCGTGCGACCAACGACCAGCCAGATGAAAAGACCCAGCAATGGAATGAGCACCGCCATCGGCATGAGCATTTTCAACGCCAGATTGGACAGCATGACGTCCCGGCCCGCCATCGCGTGCGCGACCTGCACGGTCATGTCCTGGCTTCTCAGCCTGAATATGCGCCACTCCTTGCCATTCCATGAAACCGTCAGCAAGCCGTCCCGTGGAAGCATGCGAGGCCCGCCGCCCTCCACGGAGGAATAAACCAGTTTTCCCTGTTTGTCCCATATCTGGCTGAGAAAAGTCCCGAGATCCTCGCCCGGGATATCGTCCGCGTCATGTATGGCAGGAATGATGCCAGGCGGGTCCCCATCATAGCCGTGGCGCACGACTGAATAGGCGATCTGCATCAGCTCATGGTCGCGAATGTGCTGGAAGGAATTCCAGACCAGGCGATACATACCCCAGCTCGCGACTATCGCCGCCAGCAGCAGCGCGGGTATCAGCCACAGCAAAAGGCGCTTACGTATTGTCATGTCCGGCTTCCCGTAACTTGTATCCGACCCCGCGAACATTGACGATCACATCGGGGCCGAGCTTGCGCCGCAGGTTGTGCAAGTGCACCTCGATCGCATTGCTGGCGACTTCCTCGTTCCAGCCGTATATCTTTTCTTCCAGTTCCTGGCGCGAATGCACCTTGCCGGCACCATGCATCAGCGCGGCAAGCAGGGAGAACTCCTTGGGCGAGAGCGCAAGCGGCCTGCCATCGAAAGTCACCTTGCGGGTCAATGGATTGAGCGTCAGCCCCCCGGCTGACAACTCGGGGTTGCCGCGGCCGGCATGACGCCGCAACACCGCGTGTATGCGGGCGATCATTTCATCAAGATCGCAGGGCTTGACCAGGTAATCGTCCGCGCCCATGTTGAGCGCGGCAACACGGTCGGCAACCGCATCGCGTGCCGTGATGATCACCACTGGCAAGTCGCTGCCGAGCTGGCGCAGGCCTCTTAGCAGGCTCAGGCCGTCCCTGTAAGGCAAGCCTAGGTCCAGAAGCAGCAGGTCGTACTGGCCCATTTGCAGAGCAAGCTCGGCCTCCTTGCCGTCCAGCACCCAGTCGACCACGAAGCCGCTTTGGCGCAAGCCGTCGCGCGCGCTCTCACCTATCATTGCATCGTCTTCGGCGAACAAAATTTTCATCGTTTGGCCCCAACACCGGGAAATGCCGCCAGGCACTGTGCATTCTCCCCACGCAAACTTAAGAATCTCTTAAAACTACATTAAGCAGCAATTAACCCTCGCTCCCTTATGGTGGGCGCGTCTTTTTAACCGGAGTCGAGCATGCCGCACGACACAGCTTCCCCCGCGGTCCGCCACCATCCGTTTCTGATGTTCCTGCACTGGATCACGCTCGCCGCGATGCTTTCTGGAATCGTCATGATCCTCCTACGCGAAGACATGGAAGTAAAGTCGACCCGCGTCTTCATGCTGGACATGCACCGGGCTTTTGGGCTGCTGGTGCTGGGCCTGCTGGCCCTGAGGCTGGCGGTGCGCCTGTGGCACGCAAAGTCCGCGCCTGACCACGACCTGCCGCCGATGATGTCCCTGCTCAGCAAACTCGGGCATTACGCCCTGTACCTGATGCTCGTCGTCGTGCCTTTGCTGGGATGGGCACAATCCAGCGCACAAAGCGCCAGCATCCGCCTGTTCCGTATCCTGCCGATTCCCAGCCTGACAAGCCAGGACCTGGACCTGGCCGACCGGCTTGCCGACTATCACTACTATGCGGCCTGCACGATCGGCGTGCTGATCGTCCTGCACACCCTTGCCGCGCTGTGGCACCACTATGTAAGACGCGATCACGTGCTGCGCTCCATGCTGCCCAGAATGCCGCGCGCCGACAAACCCGCCCCGGCAGCCGACCTGACCGTTTTCCCTTCTCCCCTTTCCACCCACACCGAGCACAAGCCATGACTCGCCTATTCAACCGCCCGTTTGCCAGTTCAAGCCTGCTGCGTGTTTGCGGCTTCATTCTGGCGTTTGCCACCCTAAACCTCTCTCTCCTGACGAACGCCCATGCGGTGCCAAGCTTTGCGCGCCAGACCGGGCAGGATTGCGCCGCCTGCCATGTGGGCGCATTTGGCCCGCAACTGACCCCCTACGGCATGCGCTTCAAGATGGAGGGCTACACTGACTCTAACGGCAAGAGCTGGAACCTGCCCCTGTCGGGCATGGTGTCGGCAAACTGGACCCATACAAGCAAGGACCAGAAGCCCGCCCCGGACAATTTCAAGTCCAATGACAATGCCGTGCTGCAGGAAGTTTCCCTGTTCCTGGCCGGAAAACTGGCCGATAACGTCGGTGCGTTCGTCCAGGGCACGTATTCCGGAATCGACCACTTCTCTTCCCTGGACCAGGCCGACATCCGGCTTGCCCACAGCTTCGACCTTGGCGGCAAGGACGTGATTCTGGGCCTGTCCCTGAACAACAACCCCACCCTCACCGACCCCTTCAACACCATGGGTGCCTGGCGATTCCCCTACACCTCGGCTGAAATCGCGCCGTCGCCGGCCAACACCACCATGCTGGATGACATGCTTGGCCAGCAGGTGATCGGACTTAATGCCTATACCTTGTGGGACAAATCCTGGTATGCCGAAGTCGGCGGCTATCGCGCGCTTCCCCGGTCGGCGCTGGGGTCGCTCAACGACTTGCAGGATCCGGCCGATGATGTGGGCAGGATCAACGGGATCGCGCCCTACTGGCGCCTGGGCTATCTGAACAGCACCAGCAAGCAGGCCTATTCCTTCGGGCTGTTCGGCATGCGCGCCGACCTCAAGCCCGATCGCTCCAGCGGCGGGCCCTATGACCAGTATCGCGACATCGGCGTCGACGCCTCCTACCAGTACCTTGGCAACCGCAAGAACATCTATTCCCTGAATGGCAGCTATACCCATGAAACCCGCGCCATGGATTTCAGCGGTAGCGGCGACGGTCACCTGAACCGGCTCGACCTGAACGCCTCCTATTTCTACGACCAGACTTACGGGCTGAGCGTCGGCCTGTTCGATACACGCGGCAACAACAACGCAGCGTTGTGGGGAACAGGCAACGGCAAGCCGGATTCCAGCGGCTACATGCTGCAGGCTGACTGGACGCCTTTCGGCAAGGAAAGTTCTTGGCTGGCGCCCTGGGCCAACCTGCGGCTCGGGCTGCAATACACCGGCTACAGCAAGTTTGACGGCAGCACCCAGAACGCGCGCGACAACAACACCACTTCACTCTTCTTGTGGACTGCTTTCTGAGGACGCATCATGCTGCTGAAAAAAACCCTGTCATTTGCCCTGTTCGCCCAGGCTGTCCTGGCTTTCTCCTCCCCGGCATCGGCTGCAGGTGATCCCGCACGCGGCGCCAACGTATTTGCCGAGGAGTGCGCCGAATGTCACAGCGTCCAACCGGGCAGAAACAAGAAAGGCCCTTCGCTGGCGGGCATTGCCAACCGCAAGGCCGCCAGCATTGCGGACTACACTTACTCGCCCGCGATGATGGCCAGCGGCATCCAGTGGACGCTGGACAGGCTCGATGCCTATGTCACGGCGCCTAAAAAGATCGTGCCTGGCGGCAAGATGAAGTACGACGGTCTAGATGACAAACCCAGCCGCGAAGACCTGATCAGTTACCTGCTGACGCTGCACTGAGGGCGCAACACGCCCGCCTCGGGCAGAAAAGACGACCGGACCGAGGCTAGCGCCTCGACTCCGGCTCGTCGCTGGCGTAGTTCACCATTCCCATCAGTACGCGCACGATGCCATAGCTCACCCAGACCAGGAAGCGGCGGTGCAGGGGCGCGGCTTTCAGGGATTCGGGCATGACACGAACGGCCCCGTCCGCCATTTCCTGCTGCATGCTGGCGCGCAGCTCACTGGCGAAGGCGCGGTCGTACACCGCCACGTTCGCCTCGCGCGACAACAGCAGGCTGAACGGATCGATGTTGGATGAGCCCACTGTCGCCCAGACCCCGTCGATTACCGCAGCCTTCGCGTGCAGCATGCTTTTCTGGTACTCGTGGATTTCCACGCCTGCACGCAACAGACGTCCGTAAAAGGCCTGCTTGGCGTAATTCACCATGGGATGGTCGGTCTGCCCCTGCACCAGCACAACCACGCGCACGCCGCGTTCGGCAGCCGCGATCAGGGCGTGGCGGAAACGCGTGCCGGGGAGAAAATAGGCGCTCGCGAGGATGATCTCCTGGCGCGCCCTGCCGATGGCACGCAGGTAGGCGCGTTCGATGGCGCGGCGATGGCGCAGGTTGTCACGCAGCAGCAAACGGGCATGCATTTTTCCGGCCGGGGCCACCGCCGGCTTCTGCTCATGGTCGCGGCGGCGCGGGGCGCGCAGCTGCGACCACGACACCAGGTTCCACAGGCTGCGCACCGCAGCGAATATTTCCGCCACCAGCGGTCCTTCCACCGCGACGGCATAGTCGTACTGGGGCGCACGATTCGGTGATGTCGAATCGTTGATATTGATGCCACCGACAAAGCCGATGGCCGAGTCCACCAACGCCAGCTTGCGGTGCAGGCGCCGCAGCCGGTACCGGCGCAAGCGCCAGGCGGAAATCTCCGGACGGTACACGAGCGTCTGAACCCCCGCCTCGCGCAAGGCCTGCATCATTTCCCGGGGCAGCGGCTGCGAGCCAAACCCGTCGATCAGAAGGTGAATGCTTACCCCGCGCTGTGCTGCACGCACCAGGGCTTGCGCGATGCGGCGCCCGGTTTCATCGTCGCGGCAGATATATGTTTCCAGATGAACATGCTCGCGCGCACGGTCGATCGCTGCTTCGAGCGCCGGAAAATATTCGGCCCCGTTTTTGAGAAGGGTAATGCGGTTGCCGGAAAGATAGCCTTTCATTCAGGCGTGAGCGTGGCCGTGAGCGCAGCGTGGTCGGACAGCCGGTGCCATACCGGGCCGGCATGTACGTGGCAGGTCTTCACGTTGAGCCCGCGCACGTAAATGCGGTCCAGCGAGAACACCGGCATCATGGAAGGATAGCTGCGCGCATGGCGGCCGTGGTGTACCTCGAACACTTCCTTCAGCCCGAGTTCATCAGCAAGATAACGGGAGGCGCGCATGCGCCAGTCGTTGAAATCGCCCGCCAGCACGAGCGGCACACCGTTCGGCACGCTTTCCCGGATGCGCTCGGCGATCATGCGCACCTGGCGGTTGCGGCCGCCTTCGGTGAGCGCGAGATGCACGTTGATGCAGTGGAGCGGCTCATCCCAGCCGGGCGGCAGGAGTTCGCAGTGCAGCATGCCGCGCGATTCCATGAAGTGGCTTGAGATATCCAGGTTCTCCCAGCAAAGGATGGGATAGCGCGACAGAACCGCATTGCCGTGATGTCCCCCGTCGTACACCGCGTTCTTGCCGTAGGCGAAGTCGGTCCAGAGCGTGTCGGCGAGAAACTCGAGCTGGGGTTTTTCCGGCCAGTGCGGAAAGCGCTCCGCGCGACCCTCGTGCAGGCCCTGAACCTCCTGCAGGAAGGCCAGGTCCACGTCCAGGCTGTGCAGCCTGTCGCGCATTTCGTGGATGGTGAGCCGGCGATTGAAGTGCGACAACCCCTTGTGGATGTTGTAGCTGGCAATGCGGATTTCTTTAACCTGGCCCATGCGTTTATGCTAGCCCGGAATCACGCCCGTTTCCAACCTCCGGATTGCTTCGGCATTGCTTGGCGAAAAGCACCGGGCGGCAGCCTCGCCCGCAGGCAGCCACTGGTAATTCAAATGTTCGCGCGGAGCCAGCGTCACCGGCAGCGGCAGCGACACCCTCAGCCCGAACACATGTTCGGTGTTGTGGGTGACCTCAGGCGGATAGCGGTGCCGATAACAATCGTAGATCTCGTATACGTTTTTGTAGCCCCAGTCCTCGAGGCTGTGGCTGCGCACGTCGATGCCGGTTTCCTCGCGCACTTCGCGCGCCGCCGTTTCAGCCAGTGATTCACCGGGGTTCTGCGAGCCGGTGACCGACTGCCACCAGCCGGGATGATCCGCGCGCTCCATCAGCAGGACCTGACGGTCCGGCGTGTGGATCACCACCAGGACGGAAACCGGAATCTTGAACATGCGTCGTGAAGGGGAAAAGACGAGTTCCCTGTCCCTCGCGCCTCACCCCTGCACGGGATTGCGCAGGCGGATGTGCAGCTCGCGCAGCTGCTTCTCGTCCACGGCGTTGGGCGCCTCGGTCATCAGGCAGTTGGCGCGCTGGGTCTTGGGGAAGGCGATGACATCGCGGATGGATTCCGCGCCGGTCACCAGTGTCACCAGCCGATCCAGCCCGAAGGCAAGGCCGCCGTGCGGGGGCGCGCCGTATTGCAAGGCGTCGAGCAGGAAGCCGAACTTGGCGCGCTGCTCCTCCGGGCTGATGGCCAGGGCTTTGAACACCTTTTCCTGAACCGCTTCGCTGTGGATGCGGATGGAGCCGCCGCCGACTTCCCAGCCGTTCAACACCATGTCGTAGGCGCGCGACAGACAGGCGCCGGGATTGCTTTCCAGCATCTCCTCGTGGCCGGGCTTGGGCGCGGTGAAGGGATGGTGCAGCGCGACCCAGCGCTTGCTCTCCTCGTCGTATTCGAACATGGGAAAATCCACCACCCACAAGGGCGCCCAGGCGGCGCCGGTGAGGTAGCCCTTCTCATGGCCGACCTTGGCGCGCAGGGCGCCCAGGGCGTCGTTCACCACTTTCACGCTGTCGGCGCCGAAGAAAATCAGGTCGCCGTTTTGCGCGCCGGTGCGCTCCATCACGGCCTTCAGGGAGGCCTCGGACAGGTTCTTGACAATGGGCGACTGCAGGCCGGTTTCGTTCAACTGGTTGACGTCGTTGACCTTGATGTAGGCGAGGCCCTTGGCACCGTAGATCTTGACGAACTCGGTATAGCCATCGATCTCGCCGCGGCTGAGCGCAGCGCCGCCGGGCACGCGCATGGCCGCCACGCGCCCGCCGCTGTTGGCCGGGCCGGAAAACACCTTGAACGCGACATCCTTCATGGCGTCGGTCACTTCGGTCAGCTCCAGCGTCACGCGCATGTCCGGCTTGTCGGAGCCGTACCTGTTCATGGCGGTGTGCCAGTCCATGCGCGGGAAGGGATTGGGCAGGTCGATACCGGCTGCTTTCCTGTAGGTCTCGCGGATCATGCCCTCGACCAGGGTCATGACGTCCTCCTCGTCGATGAAGGACATTTCCAGATCCACTTGCGTGAACTCGGGCTGGCGGTCAGCACGCAAGTCCTCGTCGCGGAAGCACTTGGTGATCTGGAAGTAGCGGTCGTAGCCTGCCACCATGAGCAATTGCTTGAACAGCTGGGGCGACTGCGGCAGGGCATAGAACATGCCGTCGTGCACGCGCGAGGGTACGAGGTAGTCGCGCGCGCCTTCCGGCGTGGAGCGCGTCAGCATCGGCGTCTCCACTTCCATGAAGTGCTGCGTGTCGAGGTAGTCGCGCATCACCTTGGCCATGCGGTAGCGCAACGCCAGGTTCTTCTGCATCGGCTCCCGGCGCAGG
>DAIMZB010000064.1:0-9085 GCA_036734185.1 Thiobacillaceae bacterium
GCCCAGGGTCGAGAAGGGCCACAGCGCGGAGGAGAACCAGGTGTCGAGCACATCCTCGTCTTGCCTGACCGGCCGGCCACCGGACATTTTCTTTGCCTCGTTTTCATCGCTGGCGACATAGACGTTGCCCTCGTCGTCATACCAGGCAGGAATGCGGTGACCCCACCACAACTGGCGCGAGATGCACCAGTCCTGGATGTTTTCCAGCCACTGGTTATAGGTGGTGGTCCAGTTCTCCGGCACGAATTTCAGCTCACCAGACTTGACGACATCGAGGCCGCGCCTGGCCATGCCCTCCATGGCCATGAACCACTGATCTGTGAGCATGGGCTCGATCACGGCGTGGGTGCGGTCGCCTCGCGGCACCATGAGCTTGTGCGGCTTGGCGGCTTTGAGCAGGTTCTTGTCCTTGAGCTCGGCGAGGATCTTCTCGCGCGCGACGTAACGGTCGAGCCCTTGATACTCGATCGGGCCGAGCTCGTTGATTTTGGCATCGAGTGTGAAAATGCTGATGGGCGCAAGCTTGTGGCGATTGCCCACGGCATAGTCGTTGAAATCGTGCGCCGGCGTGATCTTGACCACGCCGGTTCCGAAAGCAGGATCGACATATTCGTCGGCAATGACCGGGATGCTGCGTTCGGCGATGGGTAGGCGCACTTGCCTGCCGATGAGGTGCCTGTAGCGCTCGTCCTCGGGATGCACCGCCACGGCGACGTCGCCGAGCAGGGTTTCGGGGCGGGTGGTGGCGACCTCAAGATGCCCGTCCTCGCCTTCGATGGGATAGAGGATGTGCCACATGAAGCCATCCTCTTCATGATTGACGACCTCGAGGTCGGATACCGCCGTGCCCAGCACCGGATCCCAGTTGACCAGGCGCTTGCCGCGGTAGATCAGGCCTTCCTTGTACAACTTGACGAAAACCTCGGTGACGGCGCGGGACAGGCCTTCGTCCATGGTGAAACGCTCGCGGCTCCAGTCGGGGGAGGTGCCGAGCCTGCGCATCTGACGGGTGATGGTGGAGCCGGAATGCTCTTTCCATTCCCATACCTTCTCCAGGAATTTTTCGCGGCCGAGGTCATGGCGGGAAATGCCTTTTGCATCGAGCTGGCGTTCCACGACGATTTGCGTCGCGATGCCAGCGTGGTCGGTGCCGGGCTGCCACAGGGTGTTGTCACCCTGCATGCGGTGCAGGCGGATCAGCGCATCCATCAGGGTGTGCTGGAAGGCGTGGCCCATGTGCAGCGTGCCGGTGACATTGGGCGGCGGCAGCATGATGCAATAGGCGGGCTTGCCGGGGTCGCCGGAAGGCTTGAAATAGCCGGCGGATTCCCACTGGGCGTACCAGCGGGATTCAATGTCTTTGGGCTCGAAGGCTTTGGCGAGTTCCATTCGGAATAACGGCAGATTCGTAAACCCGCCATTATACCGGCTGGAGTGGCAGGGTCAGGGTCTGTTGAGTTGCTCGGCAACGGCTTCGCGCACGATTTCCCGGATGTGCACATCCATCTGCGCGAGCAGGGCAGACAGGCTCTCGTCCAGGCTGTTGCGCAACTCAGCCAGCAGGCGGTCGCGCAGGAGCGAGGTCAGGCGGGGCTCGAGTTCGCCCATGATCTGGGCGATCAGCATTTCCGGGTCCACGCCCATGCCGGGCCCAGCGGCGGCTTGCGGTGCGGGCGCGGGGTGGCCACCGGCATCGGGCGCGCCGGCCGCGACGACATCGGTGAGCACAGGGAGCCAGGCATCTTCCGGCAGGGGAGGCGGTGCGTTGGATGCCGCGGCTGGCGATTCTCCTGCAGCCCCGTGGTGCTTTTTCAGGAGCGCATCCATTTTGTCGAGTAGCGGGTCGCTCATTTTTTACCCCCTGTTGCGCAAGTCGTGATTAACCAGTTCATAGCCGCGATCCTTGTAGAAGCGGTAGCGCTGCCTGCCGTTCAATATGTCGTTTTCATCCTGGGTGACGATTTCCATGAGGCGTTCGAAACGACTGAACACAGGTGGCGGCTCGTCGCTGAGATTGATCAGCACATCCGCACTCGCCAGCGCATCGGCGTGTTCGCCGATGATGATCGGCGTAGAGGCCGCCAACGAGCTGCTGTCGCGGCAATGGGGTATGAAGGACAGCGCGGGTTGTGTCCACAGCAAACGGTCGATGCCGGCCGCCACGGACTCGTCCGGCGCATAAATCAGCACATTCAGTTTCTGCCCCCACGCCTTGGCCACAAGCTGGCGCGCGATGCTGAGCTTGTCGGGAGCGTGGGTGTAAAAACTGATCGACGTCATCAGCGCTTGCCTTCCTGATCGATGAGGTACTGCACCAGCAGGGGGACGGGGCGCCCGGTCGAGCCTTTCTTGTCGCGGCCGCTGCGGTAGGCGGTACCGGCAATATCAAGGTGCGCCCAGGCATAGTTTTTAGTGAAGCGCGCCAGGAAGCAGGCGGCGGTGATCGAGCCGCCGGCGCGCCCTCCGATATTCGCCATGTCCGCGAGGTTGCTCTTCAGTTGCTCCTGATACTCGTCCCACAAGGGCATGCGCCAGACCCGGTCCCAGGAATGGTCGGCCGCCTGTTCCAGCGCGTGCGCCAGCTTGTCGTTGTTTGCATAGAGCGCGCTCGGATGATGGCCTAGCGCGATTACGCAGGCGCCAGTCAGGGTGGCGAGATCGACCACGGCGGCAGGCTTGAAGCGCTCTGCGTAGGTCAGCGCATCGCACAAAATCAGGCGGCCTTCGGCATCGGTGTTGAGGATTTCGATGGTCTGGCCGGACATCGACGTGACAATATCGCCGGGCTTGTTGGCATGCGCGTCCGGCAGGTTCTCGCAAGAGGGCACGAGGCCAATGACGTTGAGCTTCAGCCCCAATTCGCCGATGGCGCGGAAAGCGCCCAGCACCGCGCCGCCGCCGCTCATGTCGTAGTTCATCTCATCCATGTCTGCGGGCGGTTTCAGAGAAATGCCGCCAGCGTCGAATGTAATGGCCTTGCCGACCAGGACGATGGGCGGTTCGCCCTTTCGGCCGCCATCGTGGCGCAGCTCGATGAACATCGGCGGCTTGTCGCTGCCCTTACCTACCGACAGGAAAGAGCCCATGCCGAGCTTTTCGCAGGCGGCCTTGTCCATCACCTTGCATTTGAAGCCGTGGTTTTTGGCCAGTTGCCTGGCCTGGTTGGCAAGGTAGGTCGGGGTGCAGATGTTGGAGGGCGTGTTGCCAAGGTCGCGCGCGAGCGACATGCCCAGCGTGATGGCAACACCCTGTTTCAGGCCCTTGACGGCAGCAGAATTCTCGGCCAGGAACCCGATGTTGCCGAGGCTGGCCTGACTGTCGGGCTTGCTCTTCATGTGGTCGAACCGGTACAGCGCATCGCCCGCCACCATGACGGCCTGGGCAATGTTCCAGTCCGCCGAGCGCTTGCCGACCTTGATTTCGTTGAGCGCGAGCAGCGCGTCCCGGGCTGCGGTGTTGCCGGCCGCCCTCAAAGCGGCGGCGATGGCGTCGCGGTAGGCTTTTTCCGTGAATTCGTCCTGTTTGCCGAGCCCGACAAGCAGAATGCGTCTGGAGGCGATGCCGGGCAGATCGCGCAATAGCAGGGTGCTGCCGGCGCGGCCTTCCATGTCGCCGGTTTTCAGCGCGGCAGAGAGGTGGCCTCTGGAAGCCTTGTCCAGGATGCGCGCAGTGGCGGAAAGCCTGCCTTCCGAGAAAACGCCGACGATGATGCAATCGCTCTTCAGTTTCTCGGGGGATCCGGTTTTTATGCTAAATTTCGGGGCATTATCTTTTGCTGACATGGGAATTCTTGCGGTATTGAGAATGCCTCATCTTTGCAAACCCTGGCCAGATAGTCAAAACCCCCTGAATAATTCCTCATGCTTTACCGGCGCGCGCTGCTGCAAGAACTAAGCCTTTCAAGCGGAGCGTCGCTTGTCGTTCTTGTTGCCATTGCTCTAGTCACGCTCTTTATTCGTCTGCTCGGCGACGCAGCGCGCGGCGAGCTTGCGAACGAGGCGGTATTTGCCTACCTGGGGTTCAGTCTGCTGCATTTCCTGCCGGTGCTCCTGTCGGTGGCCATTTTTGTCGGCGCCATGCTGACCCTGATGCGCTACTGGCGTGAAAACGAGATGGCCATCTGGCTGAGCTCGGGACTTTCGCTGAATGACTGGATACGGCCCATGCTGACGTTTGCCGTCCCCATGGCCCTGATCCTTGCGCTGCTCACCAACGGTGTCATTCCATGGGCCTCGGGCAAGAAGGATGTCTATAAGGCCGAATTGCTCAGCCGTGACGATACTTCCATGGCCGTGCCTGGCATCTTCGCCGAGTCGCAGGGTGGCGATCGGGTTTATTTCGTCGAGAGCCTCAATCCGCTCACCGGCAAAGTGCGCAACGTCTTCATGCAGTCAAGGGACAGCGGCAAGCAGGGGGTCGTGGTGGCGACCGAGGGAATACAGAAAAAGATGGACGACGGCACACGCTTTCTCGTCCTGAGCCAGGGCCGCCGCTACGAGGGCCAGCCGGGCCAGCCTGAATACCGCGTTGTCCAGTTCGATCGCTACTGGATACGCCTGGATCCGGTGACGGTCAAAGCCAAGGAACGGGAGCAGGACATTCGCCAGCAAAGCACGCTGGAGCTGCTGGAAAGCCCGGACAAAGATGCGCGGGGTGAGCTGGCCGGGCGCCTCAATGTGCCCCTGAGCCTTCTAGTGCTGGCATTGCTCGCCATTCCGCTGAGTTATGTGAACAACCGGGCCAAGCGTTCATACGGGCTGATCGTGGCGCTGCTGGTATTTTTCATATACCACAACCTGCTCTCAATGACGCAGACCTGGATGGCTCAGGGCAAGCTCGGCCTGGCGGCCGGGCTACTGTCTGCCCACCTGCCCGCGCTGGTGGCACTGGCATCGTTTTATGCCTATCGCATGCGTATGAAGCCGTTCAGTTTCAGGCGGGTGCGCAAATGAACCTCATCGCGCGATATATCTTGAAGGAAGTGGCGATGTCCTCGGGCTTCGTGTTCGTTGCCCTGATCCTGCTGTTTTCATTTTTTGATCTGGCCAATGAGCTCGACAGCATTGGGCGCGCTGATTATGGGTTCTTGCAGGCGACCTTGTATGTGGCGCTCAATATTCCAGGCCACGTGTACGAGATCGTGCCGATCGCTGCCCTGATCGGGGCGTTGTTCGCCCTCTCCAGGCTGGTCATGAATTCGGAATTTACCGTCATGCTCGCTTCGGGAGTGTCGAACTGGCGCGTCGCGTTCCTGCTGGCTTTCGCTGGCGTCGGCTTTGCACTGATTGCACTGCTGGTGGGCGAGCTGGTGTCGCCCTGGTCGGAGCAGGCCGCCAAGACCTTGAAGCTGCGCGCTACAGAATCAGTTGTGGCGCAGGCGTTCCACTCGGGTTTGTGGGTCAAGGATGGCAATTCCTTCATCAATGCCGGCGAGGTGTTGCCGGATACCAGTCTGCGCGAACTCAAGGTGTATGAATTCGATTCGGGCTGGGAATTGAAAAAGATCATGGCCGCTGAGAAGGGCGTCTGGGAAGGCAAAAGGCGCTGGAAGCTGGACAATGTTTCGGATACAAGCTTTTCTCCTCAGGGGGAAATCAAGGTCACCCATACCGAAAGCCTGGACTGGAAATCGGTGTTGAACCCCGACATGCTGAGCGTGCTGCTGGTCGCTCCTGAAAAAATGTCCACCCCGGCGCTGGTCAAATACATCCGGCATCTAAGGGAAAACAAACAGAAGACCACCCGTTATGAAGTGGCGCTGTGGTCGAAGATGTTTTATCCGCTGGCCATTCCAGTCATCATGCTGCTGGCGCTGCCGTTTGCGTTCCATTCCCCGCGCTCCGGCAGCATTGCCTTCAAGATATTCCTCGGCATTCTTGCCGGCCTGGCCTTTCACTTGAGCAATCGCCTGTTTGCCCATGTCGGGCTGCTGAATGACTGGCCGCCCTTCTTTACGGCGGCGACGCCTTCATTGATTTTCCTGGCGCTGGCCCTGGGCGTACTCAAGCGCCTTGAGCGGCGCTAGCAAGGCGATCAGTAGTCCCTGATTAGCCTTGTTCCACACAGCCTGTCGTGAAGGAACTGGCGGTCCGCATCGATCAATGCCCAGATGAACCCGGCCCCTGCGCATAGCAGGCCAAGCGTTGCCAGGGAAAAGCGAATGACGCATTGCGCAGTCGAAAGCGGCCCGCCGTCGAGCCTGACCAGGCGAATGCGCCAGGTTTTCATGGCCAGAGTCTGGCCGCCGCGTTTCCAGAAAACAACGAAATAGATCAGCATCACCAGAAGTAGGTAAAGCTGGAACACGGCTTTCTGAAACGGCCCGTGTATGCTGCCAAATATGGGAAGGTAGGCGAAACTGGCCAGCATGGACAGGGCGATCAGCAACAGGAATTCATACAGCATGGCGGCAAGGCGTCGCTTCAGACTGGCCGGTTGCATGGGGGTGGTTGCGTTTTCTTGCATGGTAGTTCTATATTCTCAACTAGGCCGGAGCCAACGTGCGCAATCCGGCCAATAACAAACAACATGAGGAGGAGGGGCGGTGCATATCGTAAAGCAACTCATGGCCATTCCGGGTGTGATCGCAGCAGGCGAGTTTGCCTATCGGGGGGATCGCTTCTCATACGAGGGCGCGCTGACTGCGGAATTTGCACGCATGGCGTCAATCCTTTGCCGTTCAAACACGGTGAATGTCAACATGCAGTCCGAGATTTATGACTCCTTCGCGGAAAACTGCGGATACAGGCCTTCTCAGGGCTGGATTCTTCGCGGCGCGGAGATCTCGATCTGCAATATCGGCAACTACTTCGCGTTCATCGAAAATCGTCCGGAATTGCTCAACGACGTCATGACCATCCTGCGCGCCAAGGTGGGTGATATCGGTGACGATCTTCTGGTGAATCTCTACGCCAGGATTGGCGGCGACGTAAAAGAAGCACTGTACTAACAGCACAACCGAGGACGATATGAATCTGGATCAACTGATGAACTTGCAGGGTGCGCTCGCGGCTTTTACCTACACCGACAAGGGCGACCTGATCGATCATCGCGTACGTGAAGGCAGCGAGATTTCCAAGGAAATGCTGGATTTGCTGGCGCATTCGTGTGTGGCGAACATGGCCATTGCCACGCTGGAGGCGAGGGGGTGGGAGGCGTTGACGGGGCAGAAGGGGTTCGAGCCGCTGCAGGGGTTTTCCATGATCGGGCTGGAATGGTCCGCGGTCGTTACCGGCCGTTGCGGCGTCATCATGAAGAACCGTGACGTCAATTATGAGGATGCCTTCAATGCCATCGAGGCATGCGGCGCCGCGCAGCATATGCAGGGGGCTGCATGACTTTGAGAAAACTACTCATTCTGGACGGCGTGGTGGCGGTGTGCCGGTTCCAGGATGATGGCAGCATCATGGACGCTGCCGGCATGTTGACGGGCGAGATGATGGAGCGCCTGGCCAAGTTCGCGCAGTGGTACCGCAGGATGGTGTCCGGCAATACCGACCTGCTGTCGCTGTTTTCGCAAATGCGGGGCTGGTCGCCGTCGCAGGGCTGGATCGTGCATGGGAGCCAGATGAGCGTGTGCTCGGTCGGCAACCTGGTGTGCATGGTGCAGAACGGGCAGGGTTCCATGCAGGCAATCATGCAGGCGCTGACGGAAGCCGCGCACGACTAGATTTTGTGTCAGTTTGGCGCCGTGTTGCGCGCCGGAGACGCCTAAATCCGATCTTTCCTTGACCGTGGCAGGGTAAAACGTATACCCTTGGCGGTTTACGGAAAACATTGTTTTTAGGCGTTTTTTTATGGAATTGACCGGCGCCGAGATTGTCACTCGTTGCCTGGCCGAGGAAGGGGTCGAATTCGTTTTCGGCTATCCCGGCGGCGCAGTGCTCAACATCTACGACGAAATCTTCAAGCAAAACAAGTTCAAGCACGTGCTGGTGCGCCACGAGCAGGCGGCCGTGCACGCGGCCGACGCCTTTGCACGCGCTTCCGGCAAGGTTGGCGTGGCCCTGGTGACCTCGGGGCCGGGCGCCACCAATGCCATCACCGGCATTGCCACGGCCTACATGGATTCCATCCCGGTGGTGATCATCTCCGGCCAGGTGCCGACTGCCGCGATCGGCCTGGACGCTTTCCAGGAAGTCGATGCCGTCGGCATTACGCGGCCGTGCGTGAAGCACAATTTCCTGGTCAAGGACGTACGCGATCTGGCGATCACCCTCAAGAAGGCTTTCCACATCGCCGCCACTGGCCGCCCTGGCCCGGTGCTGGTGGATATCCCCAAGGACGTGACCTACCACAAGACCGAGTTCGCCTATCCTGACTCGGTTTCCATGCGTTCCTACAATCCGGTGGTCAAGGGCCACAGCGGCCAGATCAAGAAAGCGGCGCAGATGCTGCTGGAAGCCAAGCGCCCGATGATTTACACGGGCGGCGGCGTGGTGCTCGGCAATGCCGCTCCCCAGGTCACGGAACTGGCCAAGCTGCTGCATTATCCGGTGACCAACACCCTGATGGGTCTGGGCGGCTATCCCGCAACTGACCGCCAGTTCCTCGGCATGCTGGGCATGCATGGCACCTACGAGGCCAACATGGCGATGCAGCATAGCGATGTGCTGCTGGCGGTAGGCGCGCGCTTCGATGATCGTGTGATCGGCAACCCCGCGCATTTCGCGCGCGAGCAGCGCCGTATCATCCATATCGACGTCGATCCTTCTTCCATTTCCAAGCGCGTCAAGGTCGACGTGCCCATCGTCGGCGATGTGCACCAAGTGCTGGATGAGCTCCTCAAGCTGCTCAAGGCCAGTAAGGAAAAGCCCGACGAGGCCGCGCTCAACACCTGGTGGACCCAGATCGAGCTGTGGCGCTCGCGCAATTGCCTGAAGTACAACCGCGAGTCCGAGATCATCAAGCCGCAGTTCGTGGTGGAAAAGCTCTGGGAAGTCACCAAGGGCGATGCCTTCATTACTTCCGACGTGGGCCAGCACCAGATGTGGGCGGCGCAGTTCTACAAGTTTGACAAGCCGCGCCGCTGGCTCAATTCCGGCGGCCTCGGCACCATGGGCGTGGGCCTGCCCTATGCCATGGG
>DAIMZB010000065.1:0-9069 GCA_036734185.1 Thiobacillaceae bacterium
GCCTTTGCGAGTTCGGTCCGGGCGGCGTCCGCGTGCTCGGCGGCGATGACCACGACCATGCCGATGCCGCAGTTGAAGGTGCGGTACATCTCGGCGTTGTCGACATTGGCGGTCTTTTGCAGCCAGTCGAACAGCGGGCCCCAATTCCAGGCGCTGCGCTTGAGTTCCACCGCGCAGTTGTCGGGCAGCACGCGCGGGATGTTGCCGGTGAGTCCGCCGCCGGTGATGTGGGCCATGCCCTTGACCGGCAGCTTCTGCATCAGGGCGAGCAGCGGCTTCACATAGATGCGAGTCGGCGCCATCAATGCCTCGCCAAACGGGCGGCCGTGGAAATCGGCCTTCAGGTCTGCGCCGGAGACTTCGACGAGCTTCCTCACCAGCGAGTAGCCGTTGGAGTGGCAGCCGCTGGAGGCGAGGCCCAGCACCACGTCGCCGGGCTTGATGGTGGAGCCGTCGATGAGTTTCGATTTTTCCGCGACGCCCACGGCAAAGCCGGCGAGGTCGTACTCGCCATCCGGGTACATCGACGGCATCTCGGCGGTCTCGCCGCCGATCAGCGCGCAGCCGGCCTGCTTGCAGCCTTCGGCGATGCCGCGGATCACGGCTTCGGCGGTGTCGAGTTCGAGCTTGCCGGTGGCGAAGTAGTCGAGGAAAAACAGCGGCTCCGCACCCTGGACCAGGATGTCGTTCACGCTCATGGCCACGAGGTCGATGCCCACGGTGTCATGCTTGTCGAGGTGGAAGGCGAGCTTGAGCTTGGTGCCGACGCCGTCGGTGCCCGAGATCAGTACCGGCTCCCTGAATTTCTTGGCGATCTCGATGACGGCGCCGAAGCCGCCGATGCCGGTGAGCACTTCGGGGCGCAGGGTGGCTTTCGCCAGGGGCTTGATGCGTTCGACCAGGGCGTCGCCGGCGTCGATGTCGACCCCGGCATCTTTGTAGGAAATAGAAGTCACTTTAGACTCGGGTTTTCAAATAAAACGAGATTTTACCGCCAATGCTCGGTCGCACAGAAAATCTCCCCTGGCTGGCGCTGGCCACGATCCTGGTCGCCAGCGGCCTCGTCTACCTCCTGGCGCCGATCCTGACGCCTTTCCTGGCGGGTGCGTTGCTGGCCTATATCTTCGATCCGCTGGCGGGCCGCCTCGAAAAACATGGTTTGAATCGAACCGTGGCGACCTTCGTGGTGCTGGTTGCCGCGGGCTTGCTGGCGGTGGGGCTGGTGCTGATGGTGGTGCCGCTGTTCATCAGCCAGGCACAGTTGCTGATTGACCGCCTGCCAGACTACCTGGGCTGGATCCAGCTCGAGGTCATGCCTACGCTGAGCGGGCTGTTTGGCCTTTCGGCCGATATCGACATCGGCACGGTGCGCAACTGGATCGCCGAGCACGCGCAGGGCGCGGGCAGTGCGGCGCAGCACTTTTTGCCAAGGCTGGGCAGCGGCGCTTCCGCGCTGCTGGCGGCGGCGGTCAACCTGCTGCTGGTGCCGGTGGTGACTTTTTATCTTTTGCGCGACTGGGATGGGTTGATCCGCAGGATCGATGACCTCATCCCGCGTCCCTGGCACCAGAAGATTGGCTGCGTCGCGCGCGACATTGATCGCGTGCTGTCGGAATTCCTGCGCGGCCAGCTGTCGGTGATGGCTGCCATGAGTGTGTTTTATTCGGCGGGCCTGTCGCTCGCGGGGCTGGATTTCGCCCTGCCCATCGGCATCATTACCGGCGTGCTGGGCTTTATTCCCTTCGTCGGCGCGACCCTGGGGCTGGTGCTGGGCGTGCTGGAAGCCACCCTGCAGTTCCAGTCGGCGGCGGGCGTGCTGCCAGTGCTGGGGGTGTTCATCCTTGGCCAGGCGCTGGAAGGCATGGTGGTGACACCCTGGCTGGTGGGCGACCGCATTGGTCTGCATCCGGTGGCGGTGATCTTTGCGTTGGCGGCCTTTGGCCAGGTATTCGGCTTTGTTGGCGTGCTGCTCGCGTTGCCCATGGCGGCGGCGCTGCTGGTGGCGGTCCGCCATTTGCGCGAAGCTTATGTGAATAGCCCCGTTTATGCCGGCCGGTATAATCCAGTTTTGGCTTCGAATGCGCTTACCATGCCTGCCCTGCTCGAAACTTCCATCAAAAGCCTGCCGCTGATTTCCAAGGGCAAGGTGCGCGACATTTATGCCGTGGACGACAGGCGGCTGCTGATGGTGACCACCGATCGACTGTCCGCCTTTGACGTGGTGATGCCGACGCCAATCCCGGGCAAGGGCGCTGTGCTCACTGGCATCACCCAATTCTGGTTCGCCAAGCTGGCCGGCATCCTGCCGAATCAGCTAACCGGCGATGCGCCCGAGTCCGTGGTGGCCGAAAACGAGCGCGAGCAGGTGGCGGGACGCGCCCTGGTGGTGAAGCGCCTGAAGCCGCTGCCGGTGGAAGCAATCGTGCGCGGGTATTTGGTGGGGTCCGGCTGGAAGGAATACCAGGCAAAGGGCAGCGTGTCTGGCATTCCCCTGCCGGCCGGGTTGCAACAGGCAGGCAAGTTGCCCCAGCCGCTGTTCACGCCTTCGACCAAGGCCGAACTCGGCCAGCATGACGAGTACATCGATTTCGCACGCTGCGAAGCCATGCTTGGCCAGGAGCTGGCGGCCAAGGTGCGTGATGCCAGCCTCGCCCTGTATGGCAAGGCGGCGGAGTACGCGCTCACAAAGGGCATTATCATCGCCGACACCAAATTTGAGTTCGGGCTCGATGAAAATGGCACGCTGCACCTTATTGACGAGGTGCTGACGCCGGATTCTTCGCGCTTCTGGCCGACTGACCAATATGTCGTCGGCAAGAACCCGCCCAGCTTTGACAAGCAGTTCGTGCGCGACTGGCTGGAGTCCACCAGCTGGAACAAGCAGGCGCCGGGTCCCGTGCTGCCCGACGAGGTGGTAAAAAAGACCGCCGAGAAATACCGCGAGGCCCTGACCCGCCTCGCTGGCCAATAAGCAGACAATAAAAAAGCGCCCCGAAGGGCGCTCCAACCTGGAGGTTGATCGAAATCAGACGCAGCCGGTCGGCTTGGGCAGGCCGCCGTACTTGGTGATCGGTTTCATCGGGCCGGTCATCCACACGTTGAACAGGTCTTTCTGGTCCATGTCGATGTACTTGGCGAACTTGCGGATCGGCGGCACCTGCTGGTATTCGTCGTAGTACTCGCGGGCTTTCATGATCATTTCCCATTTCTGGTCGGTCAGCTCATAGTTGTCGGCTTCGGCCATGGCGCGGGCGACCTCTTCAGTCCACTCGCTCATGTCCTCCAGATAGCCATCACCATCGCGCGCGGGCAAATCCATTTTCGTACTCCGTAGAAAAATAGTTGAACAAAACAGTCAGGGCGTATTAAAGAATACTTGACAAAAAGAGTCAACTAATTTTTTTCAAAGATATCAAGGTCTTGTTATTTCAGGAGCCGGCGGCGGGTCAGGCCGAGCGCCAGCCAGAACCCGGCAAAGCCCCAGGCCAGCAGCGCGAGTATGTGGAAAGCCCAGCCTGCCGGTATGTCGCCGCGCACCAGGGGGCGCGCGAGCTCCACGGCGTGGGGGAGCGGCAGCCAGGCGGAAAGGTGCTGCAGCGGCAGCGGCAGCTGGCTCACCGGGTAGAACACGCCGCACAGCAGCACCATGGGCGTGATGGCGAGGGTGAAGTAGTAGAGGAAGAAGTCATAGTTGGGCGAGATCGAGGTCATGACCAGGCCCATGCCGGAAAAACACAGCCCGATGATGAAGGCGAGCGGGATGATCCACAGCGTGAGCAGCCAGTCGTCCTGCAGTCCCAGCGCCCAGATCACCACCAGGATGGCAATGCCCGAGAGCACGCTCTTGCTGGCCGCCCACAGCCATTCCCCCACCAGCACGTCGTCGAGCTCCAGCGGGGTGTTGAGGATCGCTTCCCAGGTTTTTTGCACATGCATGCGCGAGAAGCTCGAATACAGGGTTTCGAAGGTGGCGCTGTTCATGGTCGAGTAGGCCACGGTGCCGGCGCCGAGGAAGGTGAGGTAGGGCATGCCGCCCACGTCCGGCAGCAGGCTGCCGAGGCCGAAGCCCAGGCCCAGCATGTAGAACATCGGGTCGGCAAGGTTGCCGAGCATGGAAGGAATGGCAAGCTTTTTCCAGACCAGGAAATTGCGCTGCCACACCGGAATGAAACGCGGCGAAAAGCGGGGAAAGCGGAGCAGTGTGCGCATCAGTCCCTCAGCTCGCGGCCGGTGAGTTTCAGGAACACGTCCTCAAGATTTGCCGGGCGGTGCAGGTAGCGCAGCGAATCCCGCCCTTTCAGGGCATCCAGCGCCGGAGCCGGGTTGCGCGTGTAGCAGAACAGGGTTTCCCCCGCTGCCTCATGGCGGTCGCACAGCATGCCGGCATGCTCGCGTGCCCAGGCCGTTGTCTCTTCGCCGTAGATTTCCAGCACATCAGATTCAATGAGCGTGGCGATGAGTTCGCGCGGACTGCCCCTGGCAATGGCCTTGCCGTGGTCGATGACAGTCAGCTCGTCGCACAGGCGCTCCGCCTCGTCCATGAAGTGCGTGGTGAGGAGGATGGTCTTGCCCTGGCTCAAAAGCTTGCGCAGGCCCTGCCAGATAACGTGGCGCGCTTGCGGGTCAAGGCCGGTGGTGGGCTCGTCGAGAAAGATCACGTCGGGATCGTTGATCAGCGCGCGCGCCAGGGTGGGCCGGCGTTTCATGCCGCCAGACAGGGCCTGGATGCGGGTGTCGGCGCGTGAGGCCAGGCCGGCGAATTCGAGTAGCGCGGGAATGCGCGCACGGATTTCGGCATCCTTGAGTCCAAAGTAGCGGCCGTAGGCAAGCAGGTTTTCCGCCACCGTGAAATCGGGATCGAGATTGTCCATTTGCGGCACCACGCCGATTTTGACGCGCGCCTGCCTGGCGAGGGAGGGAACGGGCAGGTCAAGCACGTGGATGCTGCCGGCGTCAGGTTCGATCAGGCCGAGCAGCATTTTCAGCGTGGTGGTCTTGCCGGCGCCGTTCGGGCCCAGCAGGCCGTGACAGGTGCCTGCGGCGAGCGTCAGGTCGAGCCCGTCCACCACGATCTGCGTGCCGTAGCTTTTTTGCAGCCCGCCGGCATTTACCACGGACATAGTTCGCTGACCGCCTGTTTCAGTTCGACAAGTTTCCCGTGGAAGAAATGGTCGCTGCCATGAATGACCTTGAGCGGCACATCGTGGCGGCTGGCCCAGGCAAGCGCTTCGGGATAAGGCACGACTTCGTCGAGGTCGCCGTGGATGATGCGGGCGCCAGACGCTGGCGCGTCAAATTCGTACAGGTTGACGGCGGGTGCCACCAGCAGCAGGCAGTCGATCCCGGTCCGTTTCGCCACCCGGTGCTGCACATAGGCCCCGAAGGAGAAGCCGGCCAGGCGCCACGGCAGGCCAGGGTAGTTCGCGCTGACGAATTCGATGACGGCAAGCATGTCTTCCGTTTCGCCGATGCCGCTGTCATGCACGCCTTCGCTCATGCCAACGCCGCGGAAGTTGGGACGCACGGCAACGTAATCGTGGTCGGTCGCCACGCGCGCGATGGTGTGCACCACCTTGTTGTCCATGCTGCCGCCCTGCAGCGGGTGGGGATGCGCGATCAGCACGAGGCCCTTGCGGGATTCCCCCGGATCGTCGATCACGGTTTCGATGCGTCCGCCGGGGGTATCGATGCGCAGCTTGTGGCGCTTGAGGCGCAGGCTGTCTTCTGCCTGCTTGACTGAGACCCCGGCCATCAGATTTTCAGGCGCTTGACGATGCGCCCGTGCTGCAGGTGTTCGGTGAGTATCTCGTCGATGTCGTGCTCGTCGACATAGGTGTACCAGGTGCCTTCAGGATAGACCACCAGCACCGGGCCCTCGTCGCAGCGGTCCATGCAGCCGGCCGAATTGATGCGGCAATTGCCAGGGCCGTTCATGTTGAGCTGCTTGACCTTCTTCTTGAGGTAGTCGCGCATCTCCTGGCCGCCGGACGCGCCGCAGCATTTGGCGCCGTCATCGCGCTGATTGGTGCAGAAGAAAACGTGATATTTGAAATACGCGGTATCAGGCATGGCTCAGAATTCGTTGTACTTGGCGGCATTGCCCCTGGCTTGTTCGACGGGGTATTTGCGCGCGTTGATTTCGAGTTTGTCGGCGGCCGCCGCCAGCAGGTCGATGTCGAGGAGGTCGGCGAGCCGTGTGAGGTAGATCAGCACATCGGCGATTTCCTGGCGCACCTGCTCGCGCCGTTCGGGATCGAGCGACGCGCTCTGCTCGGGCGACAGCCACTGGAAGCGCTCGACCAGTTCTGCGGCTTCGACGATCAGGGCCATCGCCAGGTTTTTCGGTGTGTGGTAGGCCTCCCACTGGCGGGCAAAGGCAAATTCCCGGATGCGGGCCTTCAGTTCATCCAGCGAGGCGATGGGTTGTGCGCTCATGACGTGAATTTTACTCCATCCGGAAAGCCCGTCCGGTTTCGGTAGAATAGTGCCTCAGACAACATGAAATTCCGTCCCATGCAAACCCTGACCGTCGACCTCGGCGACCGCAGCTACCCCATCCACATCGGCGCTGGCCTCCTGGATCGCACCGATCTGATCGTGCCGCATCTTGCACAAAAGCGCGTGGCCATCGTCACCAACACCACGGTGGGACCGCTGTATCTGGAGCGCCTGACCAAGACCCTGACGGGTGCAGGGGTGGAAGTCACGTCCGTCGTGCTGCCGGATGGGGAGGAATACAAGGACTGGCAGACCCTCAATCTGATTTTCGATGCGTTGCTGAAAACACGCGCCGAGCGGAAGACCACGCTGATCGCACTCGGCGGCGGCGTGATCGGGGACATGACCGGCTTCGCGGCCGCCTGCTACCAGCGCGGCGTGCCCTTCATCCAGGTGCCGACGACACTGCTGTCGCAGGTTGATTCCTCGGTGGGCGGCAAGACCGGCATCAACCACCCGCTTGGCAAGAACATGATCGGCGCGTTCTACCAGCCCAAAGCGGTGCTGGCCGACACTGACACGCTGAAGACCCTGCCCGCGCGCGAGCTGTCCGCCGGGCTGGCCGAAGTCATCAAGTACGGCCTGATCTGGGACGCTCCGTTCCTCACCTGGCTCGAGGCCACCATGGAAAAACTGCGCGCGCTCGATGCCGAAGCGATCGGTCGGGCGATTTACCGTTCGTGCGAGATCAAGGCCCAGGTGGTGGCGCAGGACGAGCACGAAGGCGGGCTGCGCGCCATCCTCAACCTCGGCCACACCTTCGGCCACGCCATCGAAACCGGCATGGGTTACGGCAACTGGCTGCACGGCGAGGCCGTGGCGGCGGGCATGGTGATGGCGGCCGACGCATCGCGCCGCAAGGGCTGGCTGTCGGACGCCGACGTCGAGCGCGCACGCGCCATCATCCGCGCCGCCGGCCTGCCCGATACCGCGCCGGACCTGGGTGTCGAGCGCTATATCGAATACATGGGCCACGACAAGAAGGTCGAGGCCGGCAAGATCCGCTTCGTGCTCCTGAAGAAAATCGGCGAGGCAATAATCACGGCGGACCTTGGGCCGGCGGATTTGAATGCCACGCTCACTCATTATGTCCGCGCGGCCTGAACTTGCTTCCTATGCGGCGATCGATGCCCTGACCAAGGGCCGTGTTCACGGCGAGCCCCCTGCTGCGCCGCGCGGCGAATTCCAGCGGGACCGTGACCGCATCGTCCATTCCACCGCTTTTCGCCGTTTGGAATACAAGACCCAGGTGTTCGTGAACCACGAGGGCGACCATTTCCGCACCCGCCTCACCCACAGCCTGGAAGTGGCGCAGATCGGCCGCACCATTGCACGCATGCTCAATATCAGCGAGGAGCTGACCGAGGCGGTGTCGCTCGCGCACGACCTCGGCCACACGCCATTTGGCCACGCCGGCCAGGATGCGTTGAACGCCTGCATGAAGGACCACGGCGGCTTCGAGCACAACCTGCAAAGCCTGCGTGTGGTGGACCGGCTGGAACAGCGCTATGCGGAATTCGACGGCCTCAACCTGTGCTTTGAAACCCGCGAAGGCATCCTCAAGCACTGCTCGCTCGCGAACGCGCGCGAGCTTGGCGAACTGGGCCGGCGCTTCCTTGAAAAAAGGCAGCCTTCGCTTGAAGCGCAGGTGGCCAACCGCGCCGATGAAATTGCCTACAACAACCACGATGTCGACGACGGCCTGCGCTCCGGCCTGCTTGCCGTCGATGGCCTGATGCAAAGCCGGCTGTTTGCACGCCACCATGACGAGGTGATGGCGAAATACCCCCAGCTTGCCGGCCGCCGCAAGGTGCACGAAATCATCCGGCGCATGATCAATACGCTGATCATCGACCTGGTGGCGACGACGCGCACCAATCTGGAAAAGGCGGGCGTCAAGAATATCGAAGACGTGCGCGACGCCGCGCCGCTGGTGGGCTTCTCGGACGATATCCGCGAGCAGCAGCATGAACTCAAGCAGTATTTGCGCGTGAACCTGTACCAGCACTATCAGGTGATGCGCATGACCAGCAAGGCGGCGCGCATCATCCAGTCGCTGTTTGACGCCTTTCTCGGCGAGCCGCGCCTCTTGTCGCCCGAGCACCAGGACAAGGTGCAGCGCGAAGGTGCGCGAGCCATTTCAGACTATATCGCCGGCATGACCGACCGCTATGCCATGCGCGAATACCGCCGCATCTTCGGCGTCGAGGAAATCGCCGGACTCATCTAGGAGGCGGACCGCTACAGGAAGCGGTCCAGCAGCCTGCGGCTCTCGCGGTCCAGCGAGGCCGGGTCGCGAACCAGGAACTGCACACCGTGGCTGTCCGCGATCAGCAGCATGCCGCCGGGCAGTCGGCGGATGTCTTCCTCGCCCTTGAGCAGCAGCACGGTATTGCCGCGGTCGGTTTCCACCTGCCAGCTGCTTGGGGTGCCAAAGGTGGAGACCCCGAGAATACGGCGGATCTCCGGCATGAACTCGCGGCTCGCCAGTTCGGCCTCCAGCAGGTTCCGCATTTCGCCGGGCAATTCATCCAGGCGTTCGATCCATGCCAATTCGTGGCCGTCGCGGCT
>DAIMZB010000066.1:0-8902 GCA_036734185.1 Thiobacillaceae bacterium
CCAAAAACCTGCCAGCGTTGGCAAGTCATGCGTCGTGACCGCAGCTGCAGCCTGTGCCGGATAGTCGTCGGGCGGCTTCAGCGTGCCGCCGTCGCGGCGCTCGAAATACAAGATGCGCGTCGACAGCACCCCGGCGGGCTCGAGGGCATGCCGCACTTCATCCGGCACGGTGCCCAAGTCCTCGCCCACCACCAGACAGCGGTTGCGCTGGCTTTCCAGCGCCAGAATCCCCAGCAAGTCCGCGAATGGATAGCTGACATAACAGCCCTCGGCGGCCGGCAGGCCGCGCGAGACCCAGAATAGCCGGTACAGGCCCATGACATGATCGATGCGGAGCGCGCCGGCAAAACGCATGTTGGTGCGCAGCAGTTCGATAAAGGGCTGGTACCCTGCTTCCCTCAGCTTGTGCGGTATCCACGGCGGCAGCCCCCATTCCTGCCCGAGCAGGTTGATCTCGTCGGGGGGCGCCCCCGTGCTGACTGCATGCGCATAAAGTTCAGGGCGCATCCAGGTGGCCGCCCCGCCATCAGCCACGCCGATGGCAAGATCCAGCATGATGCCGACATCCAGCCCGCGATCCCAGGAGCGCTGGCCCGCCGCCTCGAGTTGCAGAAATGCCTGCCATTGCAGATATTCGTGAAATTCGATTTCGGGTAGATGGGCTTCCGTGAATGCGGCAATTTCCGCGCCCTTATGGTTGCGATAAGCCTCGGGCCAGGACGGCCAGCCCCATGCCCGCCTGGATGCATCCTGAAAATGTTCCTGCAACACTTCGAATTGGGCGAGCCCGCGCAGGCTTTTTCCATGTTCGCCCTGGAAGGCCCTAAAAGCCTGTGCGCGGGATGAGGCAAGAGCCAGGTGGCGCGACCGGAAGTGCTCATACAGGCGTTCCAGGATTTCCCGTTTAGCAGCGGCTACCGCGGGGTAGTCGACTTGCACGCTGTCTTGCAGCTGCCCCAGCTTTTGCTGGAATTCGGCCGAGCGCACCCTTTCCCGCGCCGGCTCGCACTCGGCAAAGTCGGCGATGGCTTCAACATCCAGGTACAGAGTATTGAACCAGGTGCGGCTGGATGGGCTGTAGGGGCTGGCATGTTGCGGCTCATCCGGGAACAGCGCATGCATCGGATTCAAAAGCACCGTGCCGGCGCCGGCATCGGCACAAAAGTCGACCATTGCGCGCAGATCGCCAAGGTCGCCCATGCCCCAGTTGCGCCCGGAGCGCACGCCATAAAGCTGTACAGAAAACCCCCAGGCCCTTCCCTCCCCTTGAAGTGCCGGCGGCATGTAGCAGGCATGCGGCGCCATGATCAAGGGCATTTCCGCCGAAACACCGTTGCCGCAATCGATGAAGAACCGGTGATAGCCGGTGCTGGCGGGCGGCTCTATCGCGAGCGTCCGGCGCACATATTCCCGGCCAGCCGACTGCCTGTGCCCGGATTCCTCCAGCACCGCAGGAATGAATTCCCCGCCTGTTTCCTGACCGTCCTCCAGGCGCAAGGACCAGCGGCTAAGCGTCTGGTCAAGTTCATGCGGGATATTGAGCGGTATTCGACAGGGGCCGCCACCCTCGCGCACCACCATGACGGGCGGCAGCAAGCGTGTCCCGGTCAGGGATTCATGTTCGCGAAGGGATTGGCTAACCGCTGCATCGTCATTTGCCGGGACGCCCATGGCGGCGAGGATCGCACGCTTGGTGCGCTCGCTGGTCGGGTGATGCTCGCCCCAGATGGTGTAGTACTCCTGATAGACCCCGTACAGGGCGCATAACTCGTCGAGCGGACTCACTCGCTGACCCCTTCATTTTTTTCGAACCATCCTGGCCCAAGTGCCCCTTGCCACTTTGCGCCAGATTTATTGCATTTTGCGCATGTCAGCCATTATCCGGGCAGTTATCCGGATTTATGTTTTTTCCTGCCCCGTCTTTGTCAGGTTGGTGAAAATATCCACCGGCAAGGGAAAAATGATGGTCGATGATTTGTCCCCGGCGATCGCCGACAGCGTCTGCATATATCTCAGCTGCATGGCCTCGGGCTGCTGGGCCAGCATTTGCGCCGCCTGCAGCAGCTTTTCGGATGCCTGCAATTCGCCCTCGGCGTGGATCACCTTGGCGCGGCGCTCGCGTTCGGCTTCAGCCTGGCGGGCGATGGCGCGCACCATGGTCTCGTTGATGTCCACATGCTTGATCTCGACATTGGAGACCTTGATGCCCCAGGCGTCGGTCTGCGCATCCAGCACCTGCTGGATGTCGACATTCAGGCGCTCGCGCTCGGCCAGCATCTCGTCCAGCTCGTGCTTGCCGAGCACGGCGCGCAGGGTAGTTTGCGCAAGCTGGCTGGTCGCGTTGAGAAAATCCTCCACCTGAATGATGGCGCGCTGCGGATCGACAACGCGGAAATACACCACGGCGTTGACTTTGACCGAAACGTTGTCGCGCGAAATGACATCCTGCTCGGGCACGTCGAACACGATAGTGCGCAAATCCACCCGCACCATCTGCTGGATGCCAGGGATGACGAGGATGAGGCCGGGGCCTTTTACCTTCCAGAAGCGTCCCAGCATGAAAATCACTCCGCGCTCGTATTCGCGCAGGATGCGCAGCGCCGACAGCGCCAGCAGGATCAGAAAGACTGCCAGCCCGTAAATCCCTATGTCGATTCCCAATCCCATGTTCATTCTCCTTTTGGGCCACTTGGCGCAACGATTAGAACAAGGCCATTTCTGCCCGCGACCCTGACAGACTGACCGGGATGAAGCGGTTCTGTTCCTCGTACCTTCCACAGTTCGCTGTGCACCCTGGCCCAGCATTCCTCGCCTTCGCAGTTGACAATCTCTCCCCTGCTGCCCAGAAGCTCTTCCTCGCCGCTGACCACTGGCCGACGCCTTGCCTTGAGCGCGAATGCGGCAATGCCGGCGATGGTCACGGCGCTGATGATGGCCAGACCGACGATCAGGCCGATGGGAATGCCGAACCCGGGCACTTCCGTGTCGATCAGGATCACCGCGCCGAATACGAAAGCCACGATGCCGCCCAGACCCAGGATGCCGAAGCTGGGCACGAAGACCTCCGCCACCATGAAGGCGATGCCGAGTGCTATGAGCGCGAGCCCGGCGTAATTCACCGGAAGCTGCTGCAGGGCATACAGCCCCAGCAAAAGACAGATGGCGCCGACCACCCCTGGCACGCCAAAGCCGGGGTTGTAAAACTCGAAGAACAGGCCGTATACGCCGATCATCATCAGGATCAGCGCGACCCCGGGCGAAGTGATCGCGGTCAGAAGGCGCGTGCGCCAGTCCGCCTCGAATTTCAGAACCTCGGCATTCGCTGTGGCAAGCACGACCTTGCTGCCGCTGGCGAGCTTGACCGTGCGTCCGTCTAGCTGTTTGAGGAGATCCGCGATGTCCTCGGCCACCAAATCGACGACTTTCTGGTCAAGCGCCTCGCGGGCGGAGAGGCTGACGGATTCGCGCACCGCTTTCTCGGCCCATTCGGCATTGCGACCGCGCAGCTGGGCCAGGCTCCGGATATAGGCTGCGGCATCGCTCATGGCCTTCTCGGCCATGGCGTCCCTGGGGGCCTGCTTGCCCGCCTCGCCCGGTTTGGGCGAGGCGCCGAGACCGGGCACGTCCATGGCGACCGGCGTCGCCGCGCCCAGGTTGGTGCCGGGCGCCATCGCGGCAACATGACTGGCGTACAGGATGTAGGTGCCGGCGCTGGCCGCGCGCGCGCCGCTGGGCGCAACAAAGGTCGCCACCGGCACGGGGGAAGCCAGAATGTCCTTGATGATGGCGCGCATGGAGGTGTCCAGACCGCCCGGGGTATCCATGCGCAGCACGATGAGTTGCGCGTCGCCGTCTACCGCGTGCCTGATGCCGCGCGCGACATGGTCGGCAGTGGCAGGCCCCACGGCGCCGTCGAGATCGAGCACCAGCACCGGTTTGGCAAATGCAGCGCTTGATGCCAGCCAAAGCAGCAACGCCAGCACGCCGGAGGAAAAAAAAGTCCAGTTCAAACAAGCTGCCCCATAAAAGAATTTCGCGACAGACTTATAGGTCTGTCGCGCAACTCCTTTATTTATAGGCGTTTTTTGCGCAGATGAAACGCCAAGGCGTTTTTATCAGGCCGCCGCTTCCTGGAAACGAAGTGCCTCCTGCACGTCCACCGCCACGATGCGCGACACGCCCGGCTCGTTCATGGTGACGCCGGCGAGGTGCTGGGCCATTTCCATGGTGATGCGGTTGTGGGTGATGAACAGGAACTGGGTCTCGCTCGACATGCGCTTGACCATTTCCGAGTAGCGTACGGTGTTGGCGTCGTCGAGCGGCGCGTCCACTTCGTCCAGCAGGCAGAACGGCGCGGGATTGAGCTTGAACAGCGCAAACACCAGCGACAAGGCCGTCAGCGCTTTTTCGCCGCCGGACAAGAGGTGGATGCTGGCGTTCTTCTTGCCGGGCGGCTGGGCGATGATCTGCACGCCGGCATCGAGGAGTTCCTCGCCGGTCAGCACCAGTTCGGCGCGGCCACCGCCGAAGAATTGCGGGAACAGCTCGCCCAGGTTGGCGTTCACGGTATCGAAGGTGGCCTTCAACAGCTCGCGCGTCTCCTGGTCGATTTTCTTGATTGCGGCTTCCAGGGTGCTGGTCGCTTCCAGCAGGTCGGCGTGCTGATTGCCAAGATAGGTCGCGCGTTCCTGCGCTTCGGTCAGCTCTTCCAGTGCCGCAAGGTTGACTGCGCCCAGCGCGGCGATGTCGTTGGTCAGGCGATTGATTTCGCCTTGCAGGGGCCCCGCCTTGGGCGAATTCTGCTCGAAGCCCACGCGGAGGGCTTCCTGGTCGGCCTGGGCCTGGCTGAGGTTTTCCTCGAACTGGGTCTCGGTCATCAGCAGTTCCTGATCCTTCAGGCGCAGTTGCTCCATGCGCTCGCGCAGGGGGTTCAGGCCCTGCTCGCACTGGATGCGTGACTCGTCTTCGTTGCGCAGGCGGTTGGTGATTTCTTCCAGTGCGTTGCGTGCCGCGGTCAGAGATTCCTCTCGCGCGACGCGCGCGGCCAGGGCGTTTTGCAGGCCGGCTTCCAGCGGCGCTTCGTCAAGTCCGAACAGTTCCTGCTGCAGGCTGGCCAGCGACTGCGCAGACTGGCTCTTCTCTTCTTCCAGCGAGGCAAGAAGCGCGGTCAACTCGTTGATCTTGTTGCTGGCAGTGGTCTCGATGAAGCGCGTTTCCTGCAGGCTGCGCTCGGCCTCGCGCTGCATCTCGCGCGCTTCATGCACGGCGCGGTCGGCGATGTCGCGGGCCTGGCGCGCTTCGTACACGCGTTCGCGCGCGAACTCGATTTCGCTGCGATGGTTGTGCAGGCGCTCTTCGGTCGCCACGGCCTCGGCGCGCTCTTCGGTCAGCCCGTTCTCGATGTCGGCAAGCTCGTTCTCGATCTGGCTGCGGCGCTGGGTGACCCGCTCGACCGCCTGCTGGAAGCGCACGACTTCCATCTGCACCGCCTGATGCCGGCTTTGCGACTGGTTGACCTGTTGCCGCAACTGCTGCATGGCCTGCTGGGCGGCGCCATAGGCGGTCTGCGCTGCGTGCTGGGCCTGTTCCAGTTCGGCCACGCGGGCCTGTTGTGCGGCCAGCTGCTGGCCGAGATTTTCGATGTCGCGGCTGCGTGCGAGCACGCTTTCCACTGCTGTGTGCGGGCCGTGGAAGGTCACGCTGTGACGGGTAAAGACATGGCCCTGCGGGGTCGCCAGGCATTGCCCGGGCTGCAGTTCGGCCTGGCGACGGCGCGCGTCTTCGACGCTGTCGGCGGTCAGGACGCCAGCCAGCCAGTCGTTGACGGCGCCGGGCAAGCTGCCGCTGCGCGCGCGCAGCTTGCCGAGCAGGCTACCGGCGGGCGCGGCGGCGCCCTCGCCCGCAGCGTCGAATACGGTCATGCGGGAAGGCGGCGCCTCGGCAAACCAGCTTTCGCGCGCGCCGGTTTCGAGCGCCTGCAGGCGCTCGCGCAGCACGGCTTCGACAGCAGCTTCCCAGCCGGGCTCGACATCCAGACGCTGCCAGACGCGGGCAGCATCGTTCAGGTTCTGCTGTGACAGCCAGTCGCCCAGTTTTTCGTTGGCTTTGAGGCTTTCCTGCAATTTTTGCAAAGCCGTCAGTTCGGCATCGAGCCTGTGGTGTTCGCGCCGGGCTTCGTCCAGGTCGTGCGCCGCGGCGATTCGGGTCTGATCGAGCGCCGGCAGTTCGCTCTCGTGCGTTTCCATCTGTGCACGAGCCTGTTCCAGTGTCTCGGTCAGGCCGGCGAGTTCCGCCTCCTTGTCCGAGAGTGCCGCCGAGTCGGGGCGAGGCAGTTGCGCCAGTTCCTTGTCCAGCCTGGCCTTGCGCTCTTCAAGCTGCTGCATGGTCTTGCGGGCGTGGACCAGATGGGTTTCGTCGATCTGCTGGTTCTGTTCGGCATTGGACAGTTCGCGCTGCGCCTCGCCCACGGCCTGCTGGGCCTGCCTGAGTGCCTCTTCCTTTTCCGGCAGGTGCTGGCTGGATGCCGCTGTCAAACGGGCCTCGGCCTGGGCCAGCAAATCGGCCAAGTTGGCGAGTTTGCCGGTCTGGCTTTCCTTTTCGGCGCTGGCGGCGGCGATGCGCTCGTTCAGCGACTGGTTGCGGTTTTCCAGTTCGCCTTGCTGGCGGGACAAACGCTCGCGTGTAGTACGCAGGTGGCTGAGCGCCTGCTCGATGCGCGAGACTTCCGATTGGGACGAGTAGTACTCCCCCTGCAGCACGTTGAAGCTGTCCTGCGAGGCGTAATGCTCATTGCGCGTGGCTTCCAGCTGGGCTTCGATTTCGCGCAGGCGGGCGGTCTCGGCTTCCAGTCGGTTGCCAGCCTCGCCCAAATCACGCGCCAGTCGCCCGCGGGCGGCCTGCGCGTCGCGTTTTTTCACGTACCACAGCATGTGCTGTGAAACCGCAAGTTGTTCCTGGAATGCCTTGTATTGCCTGGCGATTTCGGCCTGTCCCGTGAGCTTTTCAATCTGCTTGTCGAGCTCCTGGCGGATGTCTTCTACGCGATTGAGGTTGTCGCGCGCGTCCCTGAGCCGCGCCTCGGTTTCCTTGCGCCGTTCCTTGTACTTGGAAATGCCGGCGGCTTCTTCCAGGTAGGCGCGCAGTTCCTCGGGCTTGGCCTCGATCACGCGAGAAATCATGCCCTGCTCGATGATGGCGTAGGCGCGCGCGCCCAGGCCAGTGCCCATGAAGAGGTCGGCCACGTCGCGGCGGCGCACATGCAAATTATTGATGTAGTAGCTGGAATCGCCGTTTCGGGTCAGCACGCGCTTGACCGAGATCTCGCCGTATTGCGACCACTGGCCCGAGGCCTTGCCCTGGCTATTGTCGAAGATCAGTTCCACCGAGGCGCGCGACACCGGTTTCCTAGCCGAGGAGCCGTTGAAGATCACGTCCTGCATGGACTCGCCGCGCAGGTGCTTGGCCGAGGATTCGCCCAGCACCCATCGCACGGCGTCGATGACATTGGACTTGCCGCAGCCGTTGGGGCCGACAACGCCGGTCAGCTGCGCGGGGATGGGGATGGTGGTGGGATCGACAAAGGATTTGAAACCGGCAAGTTTGATGGATGTCAGGCGCAAGGGATGGATCCTACTCTTATATAATTCCCGAACTACCCAGCCTCTCCTCCGAGGCTGGCTCGATTTTCAGCCATTCTACTACGACCCTGACATGCCCTCTTCCCCCTCCAAGAAACTGGAAACCTTTGCCAATCCCAAACCTGATCGGGATTTTCATATTCACATGGAAATCCCTGAATTCACGTGTCTTTGTCCCAAAACCGGGCAGCCGGATTTCGCCACGCTCTACCTTGACTACATTCCGGACAAGGCCTGCGTCGAGCTGAAAAGCCTGAAGCTCTACATCTGGGGCTTCCGCAATGAAGGCCATTTTCACGAGGACGTCACCAACCGCATCCTCGACGATCTGATCAAGGCGACCAAACCCCGCTTCATGCGGCTGACCGCCAAGTTCTACGTGCGGGGGGGCATTTTCACCAACGTCGTGGCCGAACATCGCAAGAAGGGCTGGAAGCCAGCCCCGCGCGTGGAATTAAGCTCGTTCGAGCACCAGTCCAATACGCGTGGCTGAATTTTTCCTCGGCCTGGATTTCGGCAGCTCGGGCGCACGCGCCTGTGTGCTGGACGAGGCCGGGGAAACCGTCCATGAATCGCGCGCGCCCTACGCCGACCCGACCGACCCGCAAAAGTGGCGCGAGGCGCTGTTCGATCTGATCCAGGGGCTGCCAGCCGGTGTTCGCGCCGGTCTTTCGGCCATCGCCATCGACGGCACGTCAGGCACCTTGCTGGCGACCGACAGCGCCCTTGAACCGCTGGGCCCCGCCCTGCTCTACAACGATGGCAGGGCCGTCGAAGAAGCGCGCGCCCTCGCCCATCCTCAATATGGTCCCACTTCGGGCCTCGCCAAACGGCTCTGGTTTGCGCGCCATGCACCCAATGCAGCTTGCTGCCTGCACCAGGCCGACTGGGTGGCCGCGCTGCTGACCGGCAAAACAGGCATCACGGATTATCACAACGCCCTGAAATCCGGCTTCGACGTGGAAAAGCTGGCGTGGCCGGACTGGGTGGGCCGCCTGCCTGGCGCGCACTGGCAACAGAAGGTGCTGGCTCCCGGCGAGGCCATTTCACCGCTGGACGCCGCGGTGGCTGCGCACTATGGCCTCAACCGAGACTGCATCGTGCGGGCCGGCACCACCGACAGCATCGCCGCCTTTATCGCCGCCGGCGTTGGCCGCACGGGTGAGGCCGTGACCTCGCTGGGCACCACGCTGGCGCTAAAGCTGCTGTCGGACACGCGCGTCGAAGATCCTGCCAGCGGGGTGTATTCGCACCGCTTCGGCGGC
>DAIMZB010000067.1:0-8755 GCA_036734185.1 Thiobacillaceae bacterium
TCGTAATGCTCGGGAAAGGGCCCTTCTGCCATTTTGTCCACGGCAAAGAAGCGTGCGACGCCTTCCGGGTTCATGATGAACGGAGTCATGCCGTCTTCCGGTGGAGAGTCGACCTTGAAGTCGGGCACATCGGCGCCGCTCCACTTGCCCGCCGTTGCATCCCACGCGATCACCTTGCGCTTTGGATCGTAAGGTTTGCCGGACGGGTCGCACGAGGCGCGGTTGTAGAGGATGCGCCGGTTCGCCGGCCAGGAGAAGGCCCAGTTGAGCGTCTGGCCGATGCCGAAGGGATCGGAATTATCGCGCCGCGCCATCAGGTTGCCTTTTTCAGACCAGGCGCCGGCGAAGATCCAGCAGCCGCAACTCGTGCTGCCGTCGTCACGCAGTTCGGCGAAGCCATTCAGCTGTTCGCCGGCCTTGACCAGTACCTTGGTCTTGTCCTTGGGATCGGTCACATCCTTCAGAGCCTTGCCGGAAAACTCCTTCGCCAGTTCTTCCGGCGAGGGCGCATCGGGCTGGCGATGTTTCCAGGTCAGGTTGAGAACGGGGTCAGGGAAAGCGCCGCCGTCCTTTTTGTACAGTTCGCGGATTTTCAGGAAGATGCCGCCCATGATTTCCTGGTCGTTTTTGGCGTCCCCAGGCGGTTCGGCGGCCTTCCAGTGCCACTGCAGCCAGCGTCCGGAGTTCACCAGCGAGCCGTCTTCTTCCGCTAAGCAGGTCGAGGGCAGGCGGAACACTTCGGTCTGGATCTTGGCCGGATCGACGTCGTTGTATTCGCCGTGGTTTTGCCAGAATTCCGACGTTTCGGTCGCGAGCGGGTCGATGATGACCAGGAATTTCAGCTTGGCCAGCGATCCTGACACCTTGACCTTGCAGGGCGCAGAGGCGAGGGGGTTGAAGCCCTGGCAGATGTAGCCGTTGACCTTGCCCTGGTTCATGTTCTCGAACACCTGCAGCAGGTCGTAGCCCTTGTCGAGCTTGGGCAGCCAGTCGTAGCACCAGTTGTTTTCCGCGGTGGCCGCATCGCCCCACCAGGCCTTCATGTTGCTGACGAAGAACTTGTTGTAGTTCGACCAGTAGGACAGCTGTCCGGGGCGCAGGGGCTTGAAGGCGCGCTTCTCGACATAGGCCTTGTAGTCTTGTTCCGCGTCGCCTGGCAGGCTCATGTAGCCCGGCAGCAGGTTGGACAAAAGACCCAGGTCGGTCAGGCCCTGGATGTTGGAGTGGCCGCGGAGCGCATTCATGCCGCCGCCCGCCACGCCGATGTTGCCCAGCAGCAACTGCACCATGGCGCCGGTGCGGATCATCTGCGAGCCCTGCGAGTGCTGCGTCCAGCCCAAGGCGTACATGATGGTCATGGTCCTGTTGGGCGCGGAGGTGTCGGCGATCATTTCGCACACCTTGAGGAATGCGTCCTTGGGCGTGCCGCAAATGGACGACACCATCTCGGGCGTGTAGCGCGAGTAGTGCGCCTTCATCATCTGGTACACGCAGCGCGGGTTTTGCAGGGTCGGGTCGGTGACGACGTAGCCGTCCTTGCCGATCTGGTAGCCCCAACTGGACTTGTCATACTTGCGCGTCTCGGGGTCGTAGCCCGAATAGATGCCGTTCTCGAAGGCGAACTCGTTCTTCACCAGGAAACTCATGTCCGTGTAGTTTTTCACGTACTCATGGTGAATCTTGTCGTTGCTCAACAGATAGTTGATCACTCCGCCGAGAAAGGCGATGTCGGATCCGGCGCGAATCGGCGCATAGTAATCCGACACCGCGGCCGAGCGCGTGAAGCGCGGATCGACGACGATCAGCTTCGCCTTGTGGTGAGCCTTCGCTTCGGTCACCCACTTGAAACCGCAGGGGTGGGCTTCGGCGGCATTGCCGCCCATGATCAGGACCAGGTCGGTATTCTTGATGTCGACCCAGTGATTGGTCATCGCACCGCGGCCAAACGTCGGGGCAAGACTTGCCACCGTCGGGCCGTGTCAGACACGTGCCTGATTATCGAATGCGAGCATCCCCAGGCTACGCGCGATCTTTTGCGTCAGGTAGCCGGTTTCGTTGCTGGAGGCCGAAGCGGCGAGCATGCCGGTGGAAATCCAGCGGTTCACCGTTTCGCCCTTGTCGTTCTTGGTGATGAAGTTCTTGTCGCGATCGTCCTTCATCAGCTTGGCGATGCGGGCGAAGGCCTCATCCCAGGAAATGCGCTTCCATTCCTTGCTGCCGGGCGCGCGGTATTCCGGATATTTCAGCCGGTTGGGGCTGTGCACGAAGTCGAGCAGGCCGGCACCTTTCGGGCAAAGCGTGCCGCGGTTCACCGGGTGGTCCGGGTCGCCTTCGATGTGGATGATTTCCGCGGGGGCGTTTTTCGCCTTGTCGCCCAGGCTGTAGATCAGCAGGCCGCAGCCTACCGAACAGTATGGGCAGGTGTTTCGGGTTTCAGTGGCGCGCGCGAGTTTGAAGGTGCGGACTTCAGCCAGGGCCGCCGTCGGGGAAAACCCCAACATGGCCAGACTGGAGCCGCCCACTCCCGCCGTGCAAATCTTGAAGAACTGGCGTCTGGTGACTTGCATACACCCTCCATCTTTGAGTTGGGAACCGTATGCTCGGTTTTGGGTTGAACTTTTTCCGGCCGGCGGCCGGGAAAGTGTCAGATCAATATAGACAAACAGCGGACCATTGCAAGATGGCCGGCAGAGTTTCAGGCGCAGGATTTTCTGTAGCGTGTCCAGTCGAAACAGGGGCCGGGATCGGTCTTGCGGCCGGGGGCGATGTCGGCATGGCCGGCAATACCGGTGATGGGATAAATGTCTTTCAATGCGCGCGTGAGTTCTGAGAGCGCGGTGTACTGGCGGTCGTCAAAAGGCTGGTCGTCGGTGCCTTCCAGTTCGATGCCGATGGAAAAATCGTTGCAGCGCTCGCGCCCTTCCCAGGCCGATGCGCCGGCATGCCATGCGCGCATCGTGCACGGCACGAACTGGACCACTTCTCCGTTGCGGCGGATCAGGAAGTGGGCCGAAACCTCGAGCCCGCGGATGCCCTGATAGTAGGGGTGCGCGTCCCAGTCGAGGCAGTTGGTGAACAGTTGCTCCACCGCATCGCCGCCGAATTCCCCGGGCGGCAGGCTGATGTTGTGAATGACGATGAGGGAGGGCGCCTCGCCACCGGGACGCTCGTCGCAGTTGGGTGAAGGCACAATGCGCGCGTTATCAAGCCAGCCTTTTGTATCGAGCGTCATCAGGGCTCCTCGTGCGCCGGCAGTGACAGCAGGTTTGCAAGAGCTGCGCGCATCGGTTCCGGCGCCGCCTCGGCCTCAAGCGGGGCATGATAGTGGCCATTCACGAATACGAACAGGCTGGGCAGATGGAATACTTCATAGGCATGCGCTAGCGCCGCACTGCGCGCTGCATCGACTTTGTACAGATGGTCTGCCCGTTTGCCGAGCCAGTCCGGCAGGTGTTTTTCAAGGCGCTTGCAGGCGCCGCAGTGCGGTCCGGAAAACATGACAACGGCCACGCCGGGCGAGGCCGACAGCCGGGGATGGAAATCGAATTCGGTAAGTTCGGCAAGCTGCATGGCAGAAACATAACGGCAAGCCGGCATCTGGGCAAGGCTGATAGAATCAGCGCTGCAAATTAACGACAAGGCTGTCACATGGCGCTGTTTTTTGAAATTCTGGGTTTCCTGCTGCTGATCCTGGTGGCGGCTGAAGTTTTCGTCAACGCCCTCGAGCATCTGGGCGAAAAACTGAAAATTTCCGAGGGCGTAACCGGCTCGGTTTTCGCGGCCGTGGGCACGGGTCGGCCTTAAACCCTCGTGTCCTTGCTGGCAATCTTTGCCGGCACCCAGAATTCGCCAGTCAACGAGGAAATCGGCGTGGGTGCCATCCTAGGCGCGCCACTAATGCTGTCCACCCTGTCGCTCTTCCTGATGAGTCTCGCAGTGCTGGGCCGGCGCGGCAGCCAGGGCCACCTGACGCCCGAACGCACGGGCCTCAAGCGCGATATGGATTTTTTCCTGATGGCGTTCTCGCTGTCGCTGGTGGCCATGTTCATCCCGCATACCCAGGACTGGGTACGCGCAGTGATCGCCTTTGTCATGGTGATGATCTACTTCATTTACGTGATGCTGACCCTGCGCGCATCCAGCAAGCTCGTCGAGAATGGGCACGCGACCGAGGCGGGGGAACCGATGTGGCTGACCAGGCTGGGCCTGCCGCAAAACCTGCCGGTCATCCTCGCCCAGCTGGCGCTTGGCCTGGGGCTGCTGGTGGCGGGCGCCAAGGGCTTTATCCACGGCGTCGAGCAGGCTGCGCCGATCCTCGGCATCTCGGCCCTGATGCTGTCGCTGATGATCGTGCCCATTGCCACGGAGCTGCCGGAGAAGGTCAACTCCATCCTGTGGATTCGCAAGCACAAGGACACGCTCGCCTTTGGCAACATCAGCGGTGCGATGGTGTTCCAGGGCACGCTGCTACCAGCCATTGGCGTTTCACTGACGCCCTGGCTGCCGGTGAAGGAAGTACTCGCCGGCGTGGTGATCACGCTGATCGCTGCCATCTGGCTGCGCTGGAGGCTGCTGCATGGCGGCTTGCGCGTGTGGCACTTGTGGGTCAACGGCGCGCTGTACGTGACTTATCTCACCATTGCGCTGGCCTGACGGCTGCCGGCCTTAATCAATGCCCAGGCGCTCCAGCCGGTAGCGCAATGAACGGAAGGTGACGCCGAGCAGGCGCGCGGCTGCCGTCTTGTTGTGGCGGGTCTGCTCCAGCGCCTTCAAAAGCGCTTCCCGCTCCACCCTGTCAAGATAGTCCTGCAGATTGCCGGCCGGCATGTTCGCGTCGGCGGCTGTCGGGAACGATGGGCTGGGCGCGAGGTTGAGGTCGTCCGCACAAATGGTATCGCCCTCCGCCAGCGCCAGCGCCCGCTCGAGGATGTTCTCCAGTTCGCGCACATTGCCGGGAAAGGCATACGCCTTTAGCAGCTTGAGCGCCGCAGCATCTAGGCGTGTCGCGCGTCCCTGGGAGAGCCTGGCCAGAAGCGTCTGGGCAAGCAGGGCGATGTCCTCGGGGCGCTCGCGCAGGCTGGGCATGTTGAGCTCGATGACGTTCAGCCGATAGTAGAGGTCCTGGCGAAAGCGCCCGCCTTCCACCATTTGCACAAGCTTTTGGTGGGTGGCGCTGATGAGGCGCACGTCGACCGGCTCTTCGAGCGTCGCGCCCACGCGGCGCACTTTTTTTTCCTGGATGGCACGCAACAGCTTGACCTGCATGGCAAGCGGAAGGTCGGCCACTTCATCCAGGAACAGGGTACCGCCGCTGGCAGCATGGAAGAACCCCTCGTGGTCGGCATGGGCACCCGTGAAAGCGCCTTTTCGGTAGCCGAAGAACTCGCTCTCCATCAGGTTCTCGGGAATCGCACCGCAGTTGACCGGCACGAACGCCTGATCGGCGCGTGAGCTGAGCGCATGAATGCTGCGCGCGGCGAGTTCCTTGCCGCTACCGGATTCTCCCGTGATGTGAACAGGTGCCTGGGTACGGGCGAGCCGGTCGATCTGCCGGCGGATTTCCTGCATGGCGACCGATTCGCCAAGCAGTTTTCCGGCGTGGTTCCCGGCGCCGCTTTCTTTCTTGCCGGGAACCTTCAATGCCGTTTTCACCAGCGCACGCAACTGGTCAAGCGCGACCGGCTTGGAAAGATAGTCGAAGGCACCCGCCTTGAGCGCCTCCACGGCGTTGCCGGTGTTGCCATAAGCCGTGATGACCGCGACCGGCATGGTCGGATGGCGTTCGCCGATATGCTGCAGTACCTCGAGGCCGCTCCCGTCGGTGAGGCGCATGTCGGTGAGGCAAAGATCGAACCGTTCATCCCCCAGCAGCTGCCGGGCCTCGGCCACCGTAGCGGCGCGGCGAATGTCGAGCCCCATTTTCGCGAGGGTAATTTCCATCAGATCAAGAAGATCGGGCTCGTCGTCGACGACCAGCACGCGCGGTGCGCTCAGCATGGCTTTGGGGACATGATGATGCGGAAGCAGGCACCGGGATGGTTGCCAGCGAATTCGAGCCGGGCGCCGTTGGATTCGGCGAGCTCGCGCGCGATGAACAGCCCCAGCCCCGTTCCTTGCGCATAAGTGGTGAAAAAGGGCTCGAACAGATGGGTTTGCGCCTCGGTGTCGACACCGGCGCCATCGTCGCCGACTTCGAGTATCAGTTCGCCGTTGCCTTCGCGCAGTGACAGGCGCAGGCTGCCGATCCCCTGGCGGCTGTGGCGCCAGGCGTTGCGCGTGAGGTTCCAGAGGATTTGCCGCATGTGCTCAGGCACGAAACAGACGGATGCATCGCTTTTCATGTCCACTATGACGGCTTTTTCGGGTATTTCTTCAGCCTGGCGCCATTCCTGTATCCAGGCCCGAACGAAACTGGCGGGCTTCAGGTTTGCCCGCTCCAGCCTGTCGCGGCGATTGAGTTCGAGGATGTCCCGCACCATCGAGTCCATGCGCTGGACGTTGTTGCGGATGATGCCGGTCAGCCGGCCGTCGCCGTTTTCCTCGTCGAGCAGCTGCGCGGCATGCCCGATCGCGGACAGCGGGTTGCGGATTTCGTGCGCGATGTTGAGCGTGAGCCGGCCGAGCGAGGCAAGCTTGATCTGCTGCGCCAGCTTGTCCGCGCGCGTCATGTCTTCCATCAGCAGGAGCGTGTGGCCGCTGTCCTCGACGGGCAGGAAGCGCAGGCGCACGCGCGCGCCGGGCAGGTCGGTCTCGATCTCGCCCGCCTGCCCTGGCATCTGGCTGACCTGTTCGAACAGGCCGCGCACCGAGTCGGGCCTGTCCTGCTCCGGCCCCCTGCCCAACATGGCGCTGGCCTGTGCGTTGCAGTAGGTGATGCGCCCGTCGCGAGTGAAGGCAATGATGCCATTGACCGAGTCACCTGCCGCCAGGGCGTGAATGCGGCTCAGCAGGGCCAGTTCGCCGGCCTTTTCGGCGGCCTCCAGCTCGAGCATGAGCGCGCGCCGAGTCAGGATGTGCGCCAGCCAGGCTACCGCGAAGTAGCTCACGGAAAGCAGCGCGGCCTGCAGGTATTCCTGGGGGTGCGCCACCCAGTTCAGAACCCGGAGGGTATGCATGCCGAGCATTGCAATGACTGCCATCGATGCGTACATCAGGGCGAGCCGTCCCTGGCCCACCAGTCCGGCCGAAGCCAGCGATACCAGCAGCAGCAGGCTCAAGCCGCTGGGTACGCCGCCGCTGGCGTTGGCCAGGGCGGTGATGAATATGATGTCGGTGAAAATGTGCAGCGAAAGCTGCACAGGGAAAGACGGCCAGCGTGCGCGGATGGCCATGATGAACAGCGCCGAGGACAGCAGGTAGCCGAAGGCGGCGATGCGGAAAAAGAGCGGGTCTTCCGCGCCCAGCGGCCAGTCGGCGGAAATGAACAGGGACGCAATCGCTAGGATTGCGGCTGTGATCAGGCGGTAGAGGTTGAAGTAGTCAAGCGACCGCCAATGCGAGGAATAAAATCCCTGCGAGCCAGGGCGCGGCGCGGTGCCCGGCGCGCCTATTTCCGGCCCAGGCGCTGGTGCTCCGGGGTACAGAAGAATTCCCCTCGCGAAAGGATCGCTTCGGAACGCGGCAGGTTGACGCCGCAGTGGGCGCATTTCACCATGTCTTCCGGCCCCCGCTCGCCGGGTGCGGCGCTGCCGGGCTGGCCCAGCTTGCGCTGATAGTTTTTCAGCAGGAAGTAAATGACCAGGCCCAGGCCGATCAGAACGAGAAGCTTGCCCAAAAGGTTTCCTTGAAAGTTTGTCCGGGCCGTTAATCGCGGCCCCAGAAGCAAGGCCCAATAGTACACAAGCCGCGGGTCCTGCCGCTAGTCGGCTTCCCGGGTTTTCGCCAGACGGTTCAACACGCTGGCCGCCGCCAGCATGCCGAAAGTTGAAGTGACACAGACGGAGGAGCCGAACCCCGCGCAATTGAGGCCCTGGATGTGCGCATCCTCGGGCTTCTCGAAGCATACGCCGCCCTCGGCACTTGGGTAGACGAGGGGTTCGAGCGAGTAGACGCAGTCGACCCCGAATTTTTTCGCCGGGTCGCGCGGGAAACCGTAGTCCCTGCGCAGCCGGTTGCGCACCTTGGCGAGCAGGGGGTCCTGGGTCGTCCGCGCCAGGTCGGCAACGCGCACCTGGGCCGGGTCGGCCTGGCCACCGGCGCCGCCCACGCAGACCAGCCGGATCTTGCGCTGCCTGCAGTAGTGGATGAGTGCCGACTTTACGCGCGCGTTGTCGATGGCGTCGACCACGTAATCGAAGTGGCTGCCCAGCAGGACTTCGAGGTTTTCCTCACTGAGGAATTCCTCGATGCAGTTCACCCGGCAGCGCGGGTTGATGGCCAGAATGCGCTCGCGCATCGCCTGCGCCTTGGCCTTGCCCTCCTGCCCGGAAAGTGCGTGCAGCTGGCGGTTGATGTTGGACTCGGCGATATGGTCCGGATCGATCAGGGTGAGTTGGCCGATGGCGCTGCGCGCGAGCGCCTCGGCTGTCCATGAGCCGACGCCGCCAATGCCGATGACGCATATGTGCGCTTTCTGGAAACGCTCGAACGCGTCCGGGCCGTACAAGCGGCGCACTCCGCCGAAACGGCGCTCGAAATCGATGGCGTGGTCTGGGGAGAAGAGTTCGGTCACTTGCGCGCTACAACGGATGTGGTGCGGGGATCGTGCCGTTTCTGGAAATGTATGGTCGGGGTGAGAGGATTCGAACCTCCGGCC
>DAIMZB010000068.1:0-3036 GCA_036734185.1 Thiobacillaceae bacterium
GGACCACAGGTAGGTGCGCCACTTGCGCCGGAAGGCCTCGTCAAAGCGCTTCGGGTCGAGCGCATGGATCGCCTCCCAGCGCGCATCGAAGCGCGTGGCCCACTCGTCCAGCGTCAACGCGTAATGGCGGCGCAGGTTCTCGACGTCGACCACTTCCAGACCGCAGGCATCCATCGCCGCGAGCGCCTCGGCCAGACTGGGAATCCAGCCACCGGGGAAAATGTGCTTGCGGATGTAGAACTCGGTCCCCATCACGCCGACGTGGCCAATGAAGTGCAGCATGCCCAGGCCGCCGGGCTTCAGCGCGTCGGCGTGCGCGCGCACCACGTCAAAGAGCTGGTCGCGCCCGGCATGCTCGAGCACGCCGATGGACACCACCTTGTCGTACTGACCGGGAATTTCGCGGAAGTCGGCCTCGATCACGCTCAGCTTTCCGGCAAGGCCGCGCTGCGCGATTTCAGCTTTCAGCCACTGCACCTGCTCCGTGGTGGTGTTTAGGCCGGTGCCGATCGCGCCACAATGCTCCAGCGCATGGAACATGAAACCGCCAAAGCCGCAGCCGATATCGATGAAGCGCTCGCCCGGCGCCAGGCGGATCTTTTTCGCCACGTGGTCCATCTTGTTGCGCTGCGCCTCTTCCAGCGACTGGGTGCCTTCCTTCCAGTAGGCGCAGGTGTACATCATCGCGGGCGCGTCCAGCCAAAGCTTGTAGAACTCGGCGCCGAGGCCGTAGTGGAAGCGCGCATTCTTCTTGGCTTGCGCGATGCGGCCATTGCCGAAGCGCAGCTCGTGCCAGGCATTACGCAGCTTGAGGAGGCCCGCGGGTGGCGGCGCCATGTCCGAGTCCATGGCGGCGCCGAAGGCCGCGGCAATGTCGCCTTCTAAATCAACGTCGCCCGCGAAATAGGACTCCAGCAAGCCGACATGGCCGAACAGCAGCGTGCGCAACTCGGCGCGGCGATTGTGCAGGATCAGGGTGAAGGCTGGCTCGCCGCCGCCGATCCGGCTGCGGGTTCCGTCCGCATGGACGACCTGAAAGGACACTTTCGTTCCAGAAGCCGCCTGCGCCAGGTATTTCTGCGTCGAAAACATCCCTCTTGGGTCAGTCCTTGGCCGAAGAATTCTGCTGTTACCAAATTAGACCAGAAACCGGAGTTCACATAGTCCAACGTGCCCAGCAAGCTGGCAGAGGGACGCAGCAGCACGAACACGAATTCCGTACCGTCATTTTTCCGAAACATCCGCACATTACTCTCAGCAACACTGCCGAAAACAAGGTTTCCTATCCCAGATGAAGAATATTTCCGAACTCTGTGTAAGCGTCGAACCGCTTGCCCCGAGCTTCAAGGTGGCGGATGTCGGCGACATTTTCCTCGACAAGAGCTATGACCGTCTCCTCTCCCTGCCGGTAGTCCACGAAGGGCGCCCGATCGGCGCCGTCAGTCGCAGTCAGGTGCAGCAGATATTCATGTCACGGTTTGGGCGCGAGCTTTACGGCAACAAGCCCATCGAGGAAATCATGAACACGGCCCCGCTGATCGTCTCGATCAACCAGCCTGTGGAAGCGGCCAGCCAGTACATCACGCGCAACATCAGTTTTCCCATTACCGAGGATTTCATCGTCACCGACGACGACAGCTACCACGGCGTCGGCTCGGTGATCGACCTGATCCACGGCCTGGAAAGCCGGCTGCTAAGCCAGAACCGCTCGCTGGCGCAGGCCTACGAGCGCCTCAAGGCCTCGCAGGCGCAGCTGGTGCAATCGGAAAAAATGGCCTCGCTCGGCCAGATGGTGGCGGGCGTGGCGCACGAAATCAACACACCTCTCGGCTACGTGAAAAGCAACCTGGAAATCGCCCGCGATGCCTACACGAAGCTGGACGACATGAACGCGTCTTTCGACATGCTGCTCGGCATGCTGCAGTCGCCCGATACAGACGAGCCCACGTTCAACGAGCACCTCGCCGAAATGCTGGCCATGCGCAGGGAGGCAATCGAGCTGTTTCCGCGCGAAGGCATGGACAGCCTGTTCAGCGACAGTCTCTACGGCCTCCAGCAGATTTCCGAGATCGTCACCAACCTCAAGGATTTCAGCCGCCTTGATCGCGCCCCCGTCGACGACGTCGACATCAACCAGTGCATCGATGCTGCACTGCGCATCGGCAACAACGTAATCAAGCACAAGGCCGAAGTCGTCCGAGACTATGGCGCGCTGCCAAGGATATGCTGCTCCCCCTCGCAGATTAACCAGGTCTTTCTAAATCTGGTGACCAATGCGGCCCATGCCATCGACGGCCGCGGCCGCATCACGATCAAGACCTTCGCAGACGAGCGCCACATCCATGTGGTGGTCAAGGACAACGGCAAGGGCATCTCACCGGAAAACCTCAAGAAGATCTACGACCCCTTCTTCACCACCAAGCCGGTGGGCCAGGGAACAGGGCTTGGCCTGTCCATCGTGTTCGGCATCGTCAAGGACCACAAGGGCCATATCCAGGTCAAGTCGGAAGTCGGCAAGGGCACCGCTTTCTGCGTCAGCCTGCCGGTCATGCATGTTTTGAACTGAGGAGCTCGGGATGAACCCTTCCATTTATCAAGCGCAAGCACCCTCTTTCGGCAACGCCGATGCCAGGCCCACCCTGCTGTTCGTCGACGACGAGGAAAGGATCCTGCGCTCGCTGCGCATGCTGTTCGCGTCCAACTACAGGGTGCTGTCCACCACGGACGGCAACGAGGCGCTGGCAATCCTCAGGCGTGAAAAGGTGCATGCCCTCATCAGCGACCAGCGCATGCCGATCATGGCCGGCGTGGACCTGCTGCGGCAGGCGCGCGAAATCGCGCCCGACACCATGCGCCTGCTGCTGACCGGGTACTCCGACATCGACGCCGTTCTCGGCTCGATCAACGAAGGCGAGGTGTTCCGCTACATCAACAAGCCCTGGGATGCGGCCGACATTCGCGCCATCGTGGGCGAGGCGACCGAAATCGCCATGGGACTCGAGCGCAGCGCAACCATCCCCGGTGCGGCACAGCCCG
>DAIMZB010000068.1:3046-8579 GCA_036734185.1 Thiobacillaceae bacterium
AGCTGGCCGCGCTAATCCGGGAAAGCCTGCCGCAGACCTTCGCCCTGGAATGGGCCACCAGCCTCGGCCAGGCAATGGCCATCCTGGAAGAGAAGAACGTTTCCGTCATCGTCTCTGAAGTGCGGGTCGGCAAGGACGACATGACGCCTTTCCTCAAGACCCTCAAGCACTTCAAGCCCACGTCGTCACCGTGGTGCTGACCACGTTCAGGGACACCGCCCAGCTCGTCGGCCTGATCAATCAGGGGCAGGTGCACCGGGTGCTGCCCAAGCCGGTGCGCAAGGTCATGACCCTGCGCGGCATCCAGTCGGGAATCGAACGCTCGCGGGAAATCCGCAGCCGCCCGGAAATCGCCCGGCGCCACAAGGTCGAGGCGCCGAAGCAGGAACTGGATCCCGGGCTCATCAGCCGCATCCGCGGGCTGTTTCAGCGCCCGGGCAATCGCCCGGAAAACTGAACCGCAGGCAGGAACCCCGCAAGCCTCAGTCGAACACCACCGTCTTGTTGGCGTACACCAGCACGCGGTTGTCCAGGTGCCACTTCACCGCGCGCGACAGCACAATCTTTTCCAGGTCGGCGCCCTTGTGGATCAGGTCCTCCAGCGAATCACGGTGGCTGATGCGCGACACGTCCTGCTCGATGATGGGGCCGTCGTCCAGCACCTCGGTCACGTAGTGCGAAGTCGCACCGATCAGCTTGACCCCGCGCTCGAACGCGCGGTGGTAGGGTTTGGCGCCGTGGAACGCGGGCAGGAAGGAATGGTGGATGTTGATGATGCGGTTCTCGTAGTGCCGGATGAAGTGCGGCGACAGCACCTGCATGTAGCGCGCCAGCACGACGAAATCCACCTGCTCGCGGTGCATGATGGCCATCTGGGTTTTCTCCGCTTCTTCCTTGGCATCCTTGGTCACGGCGATGAACTGGTAGGGAATGCGGTAGGTCTCGGCCAGCCAGCGGGTGTCCTCGTGGTTGCTGAGGATGATGGGAATTTCGCAGTGCAGCTCGCCGCTCTGGTAGCGGTAGAGCAGGTCAGCCAGGCAGTGGTCGAACTTGGACACGAAAATGCCCATACGCATCTTGCGCGAAGATTCCGCCAGGCGCCAGGTCATCTGGTGCTTGCCGGCGATGGGTGCGAAGGCGGCGGCAAAATCTTCCAGCGGCAGGCTGAAATTGTGCAGGTCCCACTCGACCCGCATCAGGAATAGATTGAGCTCGGCGTCCTGATGCTGATCTGCGTGCAGGATATTGGCGTTATAGGTCAGCAGGAAATTGGCGATCGCTGCGACCAGGCCTTTCTGGTCTGGGCAGGAGAGCAGCAGTACGGCGGTATTTTTCATGGCTCTTGTTCGGACTGGGCAATCCGAATGATAGCCGCTAAAGCGTGGCTTCGTGTCGGATTCGCCAATCCGCAAGCCTTTGCAGGCAGTCCGTCAATTCGGGCGTCCAGAAAACGCCCGGCAGTTTTTGCTTCAGCAGCCCGCGCGTCATGCCGCCGCCGGCCCAGATTTCGATTTGCTCAGGCACCGCGTCGCGCACGCGCTGCAATTCCGCCAGGCCTCGCCGCGGCGGGAAGGCAATGCTGAATGACAGCATCAGCACGTCGACTTCGTGCGCGCGGGCCGCCATGGCGATTTCTTCGATGGGGGTCTGCAAGCCCAGGCTAATGCACTGCACGCCCTCGGGGGCCAGCATGCCCTCCACCATCAGCAGGCCGAGCCCATGCTCTTCGCCTGACAATGTGGTGAGCAGAACGCGTGGTGGCGTGTTGCCCGTTGGCAGGCTGCCGATGGCTGACCGCAACAGGCGGCTGATTTCTTCCGAATACAAATGTTCCTGGTGCACGGCCAGCCTGCCGCTTGCCCAGTTGTTCCCGATCTGCTCATTCATGGCCGGCACGGTGTCTTGGACAAAGCGCTGCAAACCTTGCTTGGCCAGGAGCTGGACCAGACTGTGCCGCAGCCCCAGGTTGTCGTCCGACAGGATGAATTCCATGGCGGCGAGGTACGCACTCCCGTCCACAGGGGGGGTCTCGCCAGGGGTGGGCGAACGGGCGGCAAGCTCGAAATCCTCGGGCGACATGGAAAACAGCTTGCCCGGACGGAAACCCCGATCCATCAACCTTTTAATTGTGCGCAGGCGCTCGACCTGAGCCGCGTCATACACGCGGTCCCCGGCTTCGTCGCGGGTGGGGACGGGAAAACCATAGCGGCGCTCCCAGACCCGCAGGACATCCTTGGACAGGCCGGTTTCGCGTTCTACCTGGGCAATCGTGAGCATGATCGAATTATTCTAAATTATCCTGGTTTTGTCTAGGACAATATGTTGACAACTTGGGAGGAGGGGGTTAGATTGTCCACACAAACCCGATTTGTCTAGGACATTTTATGAAAACACTGGTCAGTTTGTCCATGCTTGCCCTACTTTGTCTGCCCCTGGCCAGCCAGGCGGCGGAAACGTGCCCGGAGCTGCTCAAGCATGAATTCAAGCGCCTGCCCTCGGGCAAGACCGAAAGCCTTTGCCAGTACAAGGGCAAGGTCATCCTGGTGGTGAACACCGCTTCGCGCTGCGGTTTCACTCCGCAGTTCGACACCCTGCAAAAGATTTACGACGAATACAAGGCCAAGGGCTTCGTCGTGCTGGGCTTCCCCTCCAACGACTTCAACCAAGAACTGGCCGAGGGCCAGAAGATCGCGGACTTCTGCCGGCTGAACTATGGCGTCGACTTTCCCATGTACGAGAAAACCTCGGTCAAGGGCGCCGGCGCCAACCCCTTCTATCAGGCGCTGACGAAATCTTCCGGTTCCGAGCCGATGTGGAACTTCCACAAGTACCTGATCACGCGCGACGGCAAGACCGTGGTGCCGATGCTGAGCCGCGTCGAGCCCGACAGCCGCGAGATGCGCACCAAGATCGAATCCATGCTCGGACAAAAGGGCTGACATGGACGCCATCCACCACGTCGCCCTGCAAGTCGACGACATCGGCAAAGCCGTGGCGTGGTACCGCGGGCAGTTTGATTGCGAGGTCAAGTACCAGGACGCAACCTGGGCACTGCTCGACTTTGACAACACCCACATCGCCCTGGTGCTGCCCGGCCAGCACCCGCCACACATCTGCATCCCGCGCGCCGACGCGGGCCGCTTTGGCCCGCTCACCACGCATCGCGACGGAACCGCATCGGTCTACATCCGAGACCCGAGCGGCAACGCGCTGGAAATCCTCGACCTCGACCGCCACTAAGGAGCCCGCATGAACGCCCCCGAAAGATTCCTCCTGCCCGACACCCAGTCGGAAGCAGATGCACGTAACCTGCCGATCCAGCGCGTGGGCGTAAAAGGCCTGCGCTACCCCATGCTGATCGTCAACGAACAGGGGCGCGATGTCCCGACGGTCGGCACCTTCTCGATGTATGTGGGTCTGCCCGCCGACCAGAAGGGCACGCACATGTCGCGCTTCGTGGAAATCCTCGAGCGCCTGCCCGAGCGCATGAACGCCGATGCATTCCGCGCCATGGAAGCCGCCATGCGGGATCGCCTGGAGGCCGCCAGCGGCTACCTGGAAGCCGCCTTCCCCTATTTCATCAGGAAGACCGCGCCGGTCTCGGGCGTGGAGAGCCTGCTCGACTACGACGCGCGCATCATCGTTGAAAGCGACGCGCCGTCCGGCCAGAAGACCACGCTCGAACTCACCGTGGCAGCCACCAGCCTGTGTCCCTGCTCCAAGAACATTTCCGATTATGGCGCCCACAACCAGCGCTCGCACCTCACCGTCACGGTGGAAGCTGGCGGCATGTCGATCGAGCAGCTTGCACGCCTGGTCGAAGCACAGGCCTCGTGCGAGGTCTACGGCCTGCTCAAGCGCCCCGACGAGAAATTCGTCACCGAACGCGCCTACGACAACCCCAAGTTCGTCGAAGACCTCGTGCGCGACCTCGCCCTCGCACTTGCCGTGCACCCCAGCGTCGGCCGCTACCACGTCAAGGCCGAGAACTTCGAATCCATCCACAACCACTCGGCCTATGCCGAGCTGTGGGGGCATGGCAAGGCCAGCCACTAACCGGAGAATCAGATGAGCGCGCTCGCCACTTCGCTTTCCTGGGTAGAACAGGGCATCGTGCCCGACAGCCTGGTGCGCGCCGGCATTCGCCGCCTGTGCCGCCAGCGGCTGTCCGAAACCGGCGGCGAAGACTGCGAACAAGCCGCCCGCCTCACGCGCGAATTCGTCGCCGCCCTGTCGAGCAGCCCGATCGCCGTCGCCACCGACAAGGCCAACGAGCAGCATTACGAACTGCCGCCGCGCTTCTTCGAACTGGTGCTGGGCCCGCATCGCAAATACAGTTCCTGCTACTGGGACGAACAGACTCACACCCTCGAGGAAGCCGAAGTCCGCGCGCTGCAGCTCACCTGCGCGCACGCCGACCTCAAAAACGGCCAGGACATTCTTGAGCTCGGCTGCGGCTGGGGCTCGCTTTCGCTGTGGATGGCGGCGCGCTATCCCCATTCAAGCATCACCGCGGTTTCCAATTCCGCGCCGCAGCGCCAGTACATCGAGGAACAGGCGAGGCAGCGCAAGCTCGGCAACCTTCAGGTCATCACCGCCGACATGAACGACTTCTCCATCCACCAGCGCTTTGACCGCGTGGTGTCGGTGGAAATGTTCGAGCACATGCGCAACTGGCCTGAACTCTTCGGCCGTGTGCACGGCTGGCTCAAGCCCGGCGGCCGCTTCTTCATGCATGTGTTCGTGCACCGCCATGCGCCTTACCTGTTCGAGGCCCGCGACGAAAGCGACTGGATGAGCCGCCATTTCTTCACCGGCGGCATGATGCCCTCGGACGACCTCGCCCTGCATTGCCAGGACAGCCTCAAGCTGGTCAATCGCTGGCGCTGGAATGGCACCCATTACGAAAAAACCGCCAACGCCTGGCTCGCCGAAATGGACGCCAAGCGCGCCCTCGTCACGCCCGTACTCAAGGAAACCTACGGCGAGGACGGCGCCGAAATCTGGCGCCAGCGCTGGCGCGTTTTCTTCATGGCCTGCGCCGAGCTGTTCGGTTACGACCGCGGCCAGACCTGGTGGGTGTCGCACTACCTCTTCGAGCGGCCGTGATGGACCAGCCTCTGCCCGTCCTGCTGAGACCCGCCGGTCCCAACTGGCGGCTGCTCGCGCCCAACCTCGTGCTGTTCCAGGCGGGCTGGTTTGCGGCCGTGCTAGGCGCCGCCAATGGCATGCCCTGGCTGGGCATCCTGGTCATCGCGGGCAGCCTCGCCTTGCATCTTTACCGCGCCGCCGAGCCCGGCCGCGAGGGCCGCCTCATTGTCGGCGTGCTGGGAGTCGGCTTCATCTTTGAATCGCTGTTCGCCGCCAGCGGCTGGGTCGCGTATGCCTATCACACAGCATCGACGCCGCCCGTGTGGATGATCGCACTGTGGGCCAATTTCGCCGCCACCCTGAACGTCGCCCTGCGCAGTCTGCGCGCGCGCGCCGGCCTGCTCGCCGCACTTGGCCTCGTCGGCGGCCCGCTCGCCTACTG
>DAIMZB010000069.1:0-8495 GCA_036734185.1 Thiobacillaceae bacterium
TCAGCATCCTGCAATCCCTGGTCAAGGCGGAGCCCGCCTTCGTCGAGGCGCGCCTAACGGCCGAGGCGGGTGGCCCGCCGCCGGAAGACATGCGCGAGGCCTGGCGGGGCCTGCATGCGCAAATCAGGCCGAGAAGCTGGGCCATCGGCCAGTGCTACTTTGCTGCGGCGCAGATGATGGTTCAGGCAACGGCGCTGGGCCTGGGCAGTTGCCCGATGGGCGGCTTTGACGAGGCGGCGGTGGCAACCGTGCTGGGTCTGGGGAGCGACGAGGCGCCCGCGCTGGTATTGGCACTTGGCCACTGCGCGCAGGCACAGGGCCCCCGGCGGCGGCGCGGTATGGGCGAAATTCTTGCCAGCGGCTAGGGTTTCCAGCGTTCCGGGTTTGCCCAGTATTTTGAATTGAGCCAGTCTGGGGCCGGCTTGTAGGTGTGCAGGTCGAATAGATACAGCAGGCACCCGTCGTCGGCTTCGGCCAGGCGCTGCATGCCAAAGGCGAGGAAGTCGTTGAAGCCCAGCGGCTGGTTCTCGCGCGCGGCGAGCAGCAGGGCGGGGGCGCGCTGTTTCATCTGGCCGATCAGGGCCAGCGCGGTTTCCCGTTCAAGCTCGGGTGCGCTGAGGGCCGGGGACGGGTCGGCCATTTCGCCCGCGCGGGCCAGCACGCCGTTTTCCTGCCGCGCCAGATACTGTGCCGCCAGCGTTTGCGCGGCCGCGCCTTCGGCCAGCAGGCGGGCAGGGCGGCGCTGTTCGAGTTCGGCCAGCATTCGTTCTTCGATTCGCATGCCTTATTCTAGAACGGCAGCGTTACCATAAGCCCCTTATGGAATTGTTCGCCGCCTGTCTCGACGCCCTGAAAGAACCTGACCCGGCGCAAAAATGCGCGCGGGCGCAGTCGTTGCATCAGGCCTGGCTTGCCGGCGATGTCGAAATCGACGAAACGGCGCCGGTATTGCCCATCCCCGCCCCGGGGCGCCCGGAAAAACCGCTATTGGTTTTGCCGCAGCAGGTGCCGCGGCGCAGGATCAGCAGCGCCGCAGGGCGCGCGGCGCTGCTGCATGCCATCGCCCACATCGAGTTCAACGCCATCAACCTCGCGCTGGATGCGGCCTATCGATTCAGAAACATGCCTCGGGATTTCTACGGCGACTGGCTGCAGGTGGCCTCGGAAGAAGCGCTGCATTTCAGCCTGCTCGCCGGGCACCTGCAAAACCAGGGCCACGCCTACGGCGATTTCCCCGCGCACAACGGGCTGTGGGAAATGGCGGTGAAGACCGCGCACGACCCGCTGGTGCGCATGGCCCTGGTGCCGCGCGTGCTGGAGGCCCGGGGGCTGGATGCCACGCCCGCCATCGTCGATAAATTCAAGTCGGTACAGGACGAACGCGCGGTGGAAATCCTCGCCGTCATCGAGCGCGACGAAATCGGCCATGTCGCCATCGGCAGCCGCTGGTATCTGTATTTGTGCCATCAGCGCGGGCTGGCGCCGCTGCCGATGTTCAAGGCCCTGCTGCAGGAATACGATGCGCCACCGCTCAAGCCGCCGTTCAACATGGAAGGCCGCAAGGCCGGCGGGTTCAGCGAGGAAGAGTTGTCCTGGCTAGAGGCCCAGGGTGTGCGCTGAGACGCGCCGGCTGGCGCGGCCCCATTCGCCGTCGAAGCGGAGGGCGAGTTCGGCGACGTCGCCGCGCGCATCCAGGCGCATGAGACCCCGGGTTTCGTCCTTGTCGTAGCGTTTGAGCACGCCCTTGTCGTCGGCCAGCACGAAGCTGTCGTGCGCCGGCGGCGGCTCGCTGTCGCGCAGCCGGATCTGGAGCGCGTGGCCCCATGTCGAAAGCAGGCGCATCAGCTGGCCGGCGTCGTGGCGCAGGTAGGCATCGTCCGCGAGCAGGATCTTGATGGTGCGGCCCCGCTTGCAGAAGTCCCTGAGCAGCTCGATGCGCGCGGGGGCCTCGTAGCCGCCGTCGGACAGGTCCCAGTCGTAAATGCGGATGAGGTGGGTCGCGCTCGCCAGTAGCGCGTTCAGCGCGCCGACGTAGTCGGGCGGCGTTTCAAATTTGAGGACATCAGACATGGGCCCATCCTGCCGTGTGCCAGTCGTGGAAAAGTCCTGCCAGCGCATCGCCGTAATCCCCCGGCGGCAGCGCGCGCGTGTTCGCCAGCTGCATCAGGGCCTTGCGCTCCGGCCCGGTGGCGCCGAAGTCCTCGCCGTTGACGAAGAACTGCGTGCCGGAAAACAGCAGGCGGGTCTTGCTGTCCAGTTTAAGCCCGTTTTTGGCCAGGCGCGAGGCGAATGCCTTTGCGCCTAGCGGTTTGACGGGCGGGGTAAAGAACACGTCGGGCTTGGGCTCGGAGAAGTAGCGGCCGACGAAGGCTTCGACCAGCTCGTCGTCCCAGCGGATTTTTTCGAGCGCCGAACCGATTTGCGCGAGCATGGCCCTGGGGATTCCGCCGCTGTGTTTTTGCGGAGCGAGGTCAGGGTCGGCATAGCGGCCGGGCAATTCCAGCTCGTCGTGCAGGAAGTTGAGGAAGCTCTCGCCCAGTTCCTGGAAGGCGGGCGCGCGAAAGCCGATGGAGTAGGTCATGCACTCGTCCTCGGCGATGCCGTCGTGCGCGTATTTCGGCGGCAGGTAGAGCATGTCGCCGGGGCCGAGCACGAACTCCTGCTCGGCTTCGAAGCGGCTGAGGATTTTCAGCGGCAGGCCTTCGACGAGGTCGAGGTTCTCCTGCGCGGAAATGCGCCAGCGGCGGTGGCCCATGCCCTGCAGCAGGAACACGTCGTAGGAGTCGAAGTGCGGACCGACGCCGCCGCCGGGCACGGCGTAGCTGACCATGAGATCGTCCAGACGCGCGCGCGGGATGAAGGTGAACTGCTCGATCAGGTCGGCGCCGCTGGCGAGGTGGTGGTCGATGGACTGGACCAGAAGCGTCCAGTCGCGCTTTGGCAGCTTGTTGAAGTCGGACGGCCTGAACGGGCCGTGGCCGAGCGACCAGGCCTTGCCCCCGCGCACCAGTCGCGATTCGACGCCCTCGCTGCAGGCAAGGTCTTTCATCGCAGCAGGCGAGAGCAGGCCCTTGAAGCCGGGCACGGCATTCCTGACGAGCAGGGGTTTCTTGTGCCAGTAGTCGCGCAGGAACCGGCGGGCGGTCAGGCCGCCGAGGAGTTGTAGCTTCATGTTTTTATTATGCCAGTTTGCTTGTGCGCGTTCCCGGAATAGAATCCATACTAGGTGCTGAGTATTATTTAGTGGAGCGAGCATGCTGAAATCAGGAGACAAGGCGCCGGCTTTTTCCCTGCCGGACGCCGACATGGGTTTTGTCGAGCTCGAAAATTTCAAGGGCAAGAAAAACGTCGTGCTGTATTTCTATGTGCGCGACGACACGCCGGGCTGCACCATTCAGGGCATCGAGTTTTCCGAGCTTGAGAGCGAGTTCGCGGCGCGGGATACGGTGGTCCTCGGCATTTCGCGCGACGACTGCATTTCGCACGGCGCGTTTCGCGACAAGCACGGCATCAGCGTGCAGCTTCTGGCGGACAAAGAAGGCGAGGCCTGCGAGGCCTATGGAGTCTGGCAGGAAAAGGAGAAGGATGGCGTCAAGCGCATGGGCATTGTGCGCTCCACCTTCGTTATCGATAAAAAGGGCGTGATTCGCCACGCGCTCTATGGCGTGCAGAGCAAGGGCCACGCTGAAGAAGTTCTGAAACTCATCAAGGAAATGAAATGACTGCTGTCGGCAAAAATACCGTTGTGACCATTACTTACAGCCTCGCCAACACCGACGGCGAAATCCTCGAGCGCAGCGATCAGCCGCACAGCTACCTGCACGGCGGCTACGGCAACGTGTTCGATTCCGTGGAGAAGGCCCTCGAGGGCAAGAACGTCGGCGACGTGGTCGACATCAAGATGCAGCCCGAAGAGGCCTTTGGCGAATACGACGAGCAGCTGGTCCGGATCGAGGACCGCAATGTTTTCCCCGAGGAGCTGGAAGTCGGCATGCAGTTCGAAGGACACGCCGAATCGTCCGGCGAAATGCACGTGTACACCGTCACTGACATCACCGACGACAGGGTGGTGGTGGACGGCAACCATCCGCTGGCTGGCCAGTCGGTGCTGTTCCAGTGCACCATCACCGACGTGCGCACGGCCGATCCGCACGAGATCGAGCACGGGCATGCGCACGGCGCGCATGGGCATCACCACCATTAAGCGCCCGGTTTCTCCCGCCTGCGGGCGGGCTGGCGAAAGCGCCGGTCTGTCCAGGCGGCTTGCGGTTCCCGGGCCCGGCGTTCCTTGGGGTTCCCCAATGCGGCCCATCTCCTTGCATTGCCCCCAACCCTGTTAGAATACGCCCGTCACAAAACCGCCATTTATTGATGAAAACCACCTTCCTCGATTTCGAGCAGCCCATTGCGGAACTGGAGTCCAAGATCGAAGAGCTCCGCTTCGTGCAGGACGACTCGGCACTGGACATTTCGGAAGAGATCAAGCGGCTTTCCAAGAAAAGCCAGAAACTGACCGAAGACATCTACGCCAAGCTTTCCGCCTGGCAGATTTCCCAGGTGGCGCGCCACCCGCAGCGCCCCTACACGCTGGACTACATCAGCGGGCTGTTCACAGACTTTCAGGAACTGCACGGCGATCGCGGCTTTGCCGACGACCCGGCGATCGTCGGCGGGCTGGCGCGTTTCAATGGCGAGCCGGTCATGATCATCGGCCACCAGAAGGGCCGCGACATCAAGGAGCGCCAGTACCGCAATTTCGGCATGCCGCGCCCGGAGGGCTACCGCAAGGCACTACGCCTGATGCGCATGGCGGAAAAATTCCAGGTTCCCATCTTTACCTTCATCGACACGCCCGGCGCCTATCCCGGCATCGGCGCCGAGGAGCGCGGCCAGAGCGAGGCAATCGCCCGCAACCTGTACGTGATGGCCGAACTGAAGACGCCCGTCATCTGCACCATCATCGGCGAGGGCGGCTCCGGCGGCGCCCTGGCGATCGGCGTCGGCGACCGCACCCTGATCCTGCAGTACTCCACTTATTCCGTGATTTCGCCCGAGGGCTGCGCCTCCATCCTGTGGAAGAGCGCGGAAAAAGCCTCGGTCGCCGCGGAAACCCTGGGCATCACCGCCGAGCGCCTGCTGTCGCTGGCGCTGGTCGACAAGATCGTGCCCGAGCCGTTGGGCGGCGCGCACCGCGACTGGGACAGCATGTACACCAGCATCCGCAAGGTGCTGGCCGACACGCTGAACGAAGTCCGGCACCAGCCGCTGGATGCGCTGCTGAACGCGCGCTACCAGCGCCTGATGGCCTATGGCCGCTACAAGGAAGACAAACAGGCCTGATCTGACGGGGCAGGCCAGGGCCTGCCTGTCGCGCCATCTCAAGCCGGGCGCCCACCTGCGCGTGGCCTTTTCCGGCGGCGTCGATTCTGTCGTCTTGCTGCATGTCCTGGCGCAGCTCGCGCCCCAATTCCCCTTCACGCTTTCCGCCGTGCATGTGCACCACGGGCTCAACTCCGGGGCGGATGCCTGGGCCGAGTTCTGTCTTGGGCTGTGTGGTCGCCTTGGGATTTCCTGCGAAACGCTGCGGATCAAGGTGCCGCGCAAATCCGCGCAGGGCATCGAGGCCGCTGCGCGCCGGGCGCGCTATGCCGAGCTGTGCAAGTCCGGGGCGGACGCGGTGGTGCTGGCGCATCACCTCGATGACCAGGCCGAGACCGTGCTGTTCCAGCTTTTGCGCGGCGGTGAGCCGCGCGCGCTCGCGGCCATGCCCGAAGCGCGTGTGCATGCGGGCATGCTGCTGCTGCGCCCGTTCCTGGGCGTGCCCAAGTCGGCGCTCGTCGCCTATGCGTGCCGCCACCGCCTTGAATGGGTGGAGGACGCCAGCAATCTCGACACCGTGTTGGCGCGCAATGCGCTAAGGCAGGACGTTCTGCCCATCCTGGAAAGGCACTTCCCCGATTACCGCGAGCGCTTCTCGGGCGTGGCCCGGCGCATGGCCGAGGTAGCGTCGGTGCTGGAAAACGTCGCCGGCCAGGATCATGCGGCGCACCCGCAGGACGAACTTGATTGCGCCGCGCTCAAGACTTTGCCGGCGTCTCGGGCATGCAACCTGTTGGCGCATTTCCTGCGTGCGCAGGGCGCGGCCGTGCCCCGGCCCGCGGCGCTGCGCGAGATCCTGCGCCAGTTACTGGAGGCGCGCGGCCGGCTCAGCCTGCCACTGCCGGACGGACAGCGCTTGAGCCGCGTCCGCAACAAGGCCCGTGTCGAATCGTGAATGCTTCCTGCCGTATACTGAGGCGGTGATGAAACGCCTGTCTGTCCTGATTCTCTTCTTCGCCGTCGCTGCGCTGAGTCCCGCACAGGCTGCGGACCCGCCGGTCGTCATCAAGTTCAGCCATGTGCTTCCGCCGGCCACGCCCAAGGGAAAGGCCGCGGATAAGTTCAAGGAGCTGGCCGAGAGCTACACCGGCGGCGCGGTAAAAGTCGAGGTCTACCCCAACGGCCAGCTTTACAAGGACCGCGACGAGATCACTGCGCTGCAGCTGGGCGCCGTGCAGATGCTGGCGCCTTCGCTTTCCCAGCTCGGCCCGCTGGGCGTGCGCGAGTTCGAGATTTTCGACCTGCCTTATCTATTCCCCAACAAGGCCACGCTTCATCGGGTGATGGACGGCGACATCGGCAGGCAGCTGCTGGTCAGGCTGGAGCCCAAGGGCATCAAGGGCGTGGCCTATTGGGACAACGGTTTCAAACAGATGAGCGCCAACCGGCCGTTGCGCGAAGTGAAAGACTTCAAGGGCCTGAAAATGCGCATTCAATCCTCGAAGGTGCTTGACGCGCAGATGCGTACGCTCGGGGCCGTCCCGCAGGTGATCGTCCAGTCGGAGGTGCGTGCCAAGCTCGCAACGGGCGCCATCGACGGCACCGAGAACACCCTCTCCAACTTCTACACCCAGGGGCTGAATGAGGTGCAAAGGTACCTGACCCTGTCGGACCACAGCTATCTGGGATATGCGGTGGTGGTGAACAAGACTTTCTGGGAGGGGCTCAAGCCGGACATCCGTTCCCAGCTTGAGCGGGCGATGAAGGAGGCCACTGCCTACGAGCGGGAAATCGCCGAGGAAGAGAACAATGACGCGCTCGCAAAACTGAAGGCGGCGGGCACCACGGAAATCTACATTCTGCCCAACGAGGAGCGCCGCGTCTGGCAAAAGGCGCTGCTGCCGATGCACGAGCAGTTCGCCGATGTCCTCGGCAAGGGCACCATCCAGTCCATCTACCGCATCGCGGCGGATGTGGCGAAACAGGACAAGCAGCGCAACGGCTACGCATCGCAAGCCGGGCAGAAATAAAACCGGTATCGCATGATTCGTTTCCAATCGCTTGTGCTTGCGCGCGGCACCAAGCCGCTGTTCGAGGCAGCCGACCTTGCCCTGAACCCTGGCGAGAAGGCCGGCCTCATTGGTGCCAACGGCTCGGGCAAGTCCACGCTGTTCGCGCTTTTGCGCCATGAGCTGCATACCGACGGCGGCGAAGTCGATTTTCCGTCTTCCTGGCGCATTGCCCACGTGGCCCAGGAAACGCCTGCGCTGCAGCGCTCCGCCCTGGACTACGCCATCGACGGCGACACCACGCTGAGAAAACTGGAACAGCAATTGGCGGAAGCCGAAGCGCGCCATGACGGCCACCGCATCGGCGAACTGCATGCGGCGCTGCAGGATGCCGACGCCTACACGGCCCGCGCGCGCGCAGAGACGCTGCTCAATGGCCTGGGCTTCTCACACGCGCAGATGCAGGAACCGGTGGCGAGTTTTTCCGGCGGCTGGCGCATGCGCCTGAACCTGGCGCAGGCGCTGATGTGTCCGTCGGATTTGCTGCTGCTGGACGAGCCGACCAACCACCTCGACCTCGATGCCATCCTCTGGCTGGAGGACTGGCTCAAGCGCTACCCCGGCACCCTGATCGTGATTTCGCATGATCGCGACTTTCTCGATGGCATCGTCAATGTCATCGTCCATATCGACGACAGGAAGCTCAGGCGCTATGCCGGCAATTATTCGTCCTTCGAAGTGCAGCGCGCCGCCAACCTCGCGCTGACGCAGGCGGCATTTGAAAAGCAGGCGCGCGAGCGCGCCCACCTGCAGTCCTTCATCGACCGCTTCAAGGCCAAGGCCACCAAGGCCAAGCAGGCGCAGTCGCGCATGAAGATGCTGGCGAAAATGGAAGACCTTGCCCCGGTGCATGCGGCGGCCAGTTTCTCATTCGAGTTCCGCGAGCCTGAGCGTGCGCCCAATCCGCTGCTGGTAATGGAAGGCGTGACCGCCGGCTACCGTTCGGGGGATGCTGGCAAGCCGGTGCTCGCGGGCATCAACCTCAGTCTCGAAGCCGGCAGCCGCATCGGCCTGTTGGGGGTCAACGGCGCCGGCAAGTCGACGCTGATCAAGACCCTGGTCAGCGAGCTGCCGCCACTCGCCGGCGAGGTGCTGCATGGAAAAGGC
>DAIMZB010000070.1:0-6706 GCA_036734185.1 Thiobacillaceae bacterium
GACCTGGACCTGGAAATAGCTGGTGAACAGGATCAGCGCGGTGCCGAGGATCGACCAATTGGCCCAGGGATGCGGCGCGATGGCGCGCACGGCGCGGCGTGCGAGTTTTTCCTTGAACGGGCGCGGCACCTGCTTTTCCACCAGCTCGCGACCCAGGTCGAGCAAACGGCCGTAGCGAACCCCCTTGGGGCAGCTGGTCTCGCAGGATCGGCAGGTCAGGCAGCGGTCCAGGTGCAGCCGCAGGTTTTCGCCGATATTCGGCTCGGTCAGGTCTGCGAGGGTGTAGGCCGGGGGGATGAAATCCGGGTCCGGCTCGCGGCCTTCCATGAACTGCTTGAACAGGTAGATGCGTCCGCGCGGCCCATCCCATTCGTCGCCGGTGAGGCGAAACGTGGGGCAGGTGAAAGTGCATTGCCCGCATTGCACGCAGGGGGCGAGGAGCGCTTCCGCCTCGCGCCCCACGTCGGTGTCACGGTAGGTTTCGGCCAGATCAAGAATCATTTCAGCATTCCAACGGATTGGGTTCGCGGGGTCAGCAAATTGCCCGGGATGAAGCGCGCACTGAGTCGCGCATAAACTATGCAACAAGAAAAAGCCTAATCCAAGTCCTTAATTCCGATTGCATCCATAGGAATCGATTATGGATTTTGTGGAACGTCGTTTCAATAGTCTATTCGCAACGGGGGCTCTGCTGTACCGCCAGAAAAAGGCTTCAAACCGCAGCGCGGCGGCTTGAAAAATCGAGCGCGCGGGATTATTCTGTACCAACCAGTACAATAGAGGAGAAACCACAATGTCTGCACGTCCGCCACTTCCCCCTTTCACCCTTGAAACAGCAAAACAAAAAGTCCGCATGGCGGAAAATGCCTGGAATACGCATGACCCGGAAAAGGTGTCGCTTGCCTATACGGAAGACAGCCGCTGGCGCAATCGCGGCGAGTTTCTGCAGGGGCGCGCGGCCATCGTGGAATTTCTGCAGCGCAAGTGGGCGCGCGAGCTGGATTACAGGCTGGTCAAGGAACTGTGGAGCTTCCATGAAAACCGCATCGCGGTGAGGTTCAAGTACGAGTGGCACGACGATTCCGGCAACTGGTACCGCTCGCATGGCAATGAGCTCTGGGAATTCGACGAGCATGGTCTGATGCGCCGGCGCGAGGCCAGCATCAACGATGTCTCCATCAAGGAATCCGAGCGCAGGTTCCTCTGGGCCAAGGGCCCGCGCCCGGATGATCATCCGGGTCTGACTGAAATGGACATGTTCTAAGCGCGTGTCGCGTGGCTACACAGATCGCGATGAACTGATCCCCGTGCTCTCGGAAATTTTCCGGGAGCACGGGTTCACGGGCGCCAGCCTGTCCGAAATTACACGTGGCACAGGGCTGGGCAAGGGCAGCCTGTACCATTTTTTTCCGGGCGGCAAGGAAGAAATGGCGAAGGCGGTGCTGGACGACGTGTCGGCGTGGTTCGAGTCCAATGTATACGCCCACTTGCGTGAAAGCGAGGATCCTGCCGTCGGCATTGCGCACATGTTCGATGCCACGGTGCGTTTCTTCCATTCCGGCCGGCGCATCTGCCTGGTTGGCAGCTTTGCGCTGGATGACACCCGAGACCGTTTCGCGGCGGCGATCCAGTCCTACTTTTCCGCCTGGATCGTGGCGCTGGAGGCTGCGCTCAGGCGCAGCGGATTTGACGGCAAGACCGCGCGCGAAAATGCTGAAGATATCGTTGCCGGCATTCAGGGCGCATTGGTGCTGGCCCGGTCGCAAAACGATCCGAAGTTGTTTGTGAGAGCCGTCAGGCGCCTGCGACGCCTTGCCGAGCCTGCCTGATGCCGAGAATCTGGTCCCACGAGGGCTTTGAACCGATGCGCGATGCGATGAAGTCGACCAGCGCGCGCACGCGGTGCGGCACGTAGCGGTTGCTGGGGAAGATGGCGTAAATGCCCAGGCCTGGGGTGGGGAAGTTGCGCAGCAGGATTTCCAGTTTGCCTTCGCGCACTGCCTGCTCGGCAATGAAAGTCGGGCAATTGGTGATGCCCAGGCCGCGCACGGCGGCATCCAATAAGGCATCTCCGTTATTGGCCTGCAGCCGTCCGGAAATCGGGAACAGCTTGGTCTCGCCGTCGATGACAAAGGCCCAGCTGGCACGCGCTGCCAGGAGATAACCGAAACATTCGTGTCTGGCCAGGTCGCGCGGGTGTTTGGGGCGGCCGTTGCGCGCGATGTAGCCGGGCGAGGCGGCGATGACGCCCCGGCTGCTGCCGATCTTGCGCGCCACGTCCCCCGGTTCCAGCCGGTCGGCGATCCGGATGGCGAGGTCGAAGCCGCCTTCAATCAAATTGGCGCGCCGGTCATTGAAATCCAGCTCGATGGAAATTTCCGGGTTGGCCGCCATGAAGTCGCCAAACATCGGCATGACCTGGCGCAGCCCGAATGAGAATGGCAGGGTCACGCGGATGTGTCCGCGCGGCGCCTGCGTCTGTTCCGAGAGCCCGGTCTCGGCCGCCTCGACCAGCGCCAGGATTTCCCGGCACTTTTCCAGATAGCTTGCACCGGCCGATGTCAGGCTCAGCTTGCGCGTGCTGCGAGCGATCAGCATCGTGCCCAGATGGGCTTCAAGCGCGGCCACCTGCCTGGTGATGACCGAGCGCGCCACGTTCATCTGCTGCGCCACGGCGGAAAAGCTGCCCAGCTCCGCAACTTTCACAAAAAGCCGCATGCCCTCAAGTCGATCCATGGATGCCTCCTTATTGTTGCATTATAGACAACAATGTTTTCTAAATTGTCCCCTTTTTTAGATAGAGAGGCTTGCCTATAGTCTCCCCATCAAAGCAACGCACGGGCCTCCGCCATGCATGACGCCGTAACCAGCTACAGCCGTACCGCCATCAGCCTGCACTGGCTGGTGGCGGTTGCGATCGCGGCAACGTTCAGCCTTGGCGTGTACATGCATGAGCTGCCCTTCTCGCCTGAAAAGCTGCGGCTGTATTCCTGGCACAAGTGGGCAGGCGTCACGATTTTCCTGCTGGTGGTGCTGCGCCTGCTCTGGCGGATGCGACACCCGGTACCGGCGCCAGTTGCGGGCATGCCGCGCTGGCAGCAACGTGTGGCAGGGGCGATGCATGCGCTGCTTTATCTGTTGATGGTCATGGTGCCGCTGTCGGGCTGGCTGATGAGCTCGGCCAAGGGCGTGCAGACCGTCTGGTTTGGCGTGTTGCCCCTGCCGGACCTGCTGGGCAAGGACAAGGAGCTGGGCGAGTTGCTGGAAACGGTGCACAAGTCACTTAATTTCAGCATGGCCGGACTGGTCCTGGCGCATACAGGCGCCGCGCTCAAGCACCATCTGGTCGACCGCGATGAAGTGCTGGCGCGCATGCTGCCCTTTCTCGGAAAGCCGAAATCGATTGGAGACAGGAAATGATATTGAATCAACGAGCCGTTTTTCTTGCTGCGTTCGCAGCCGGCCTTGTCGCGGCACCCGCCGTGCGAGCGGTCGAATTCAACCAGCTGCAGCCGGGCAAGAGCGCAGTCGGCTTCGTGTACAAGCAGATGAACGTGCCGATCGAGGGCAGCTTCAAGCGCTTCAAGGGCGAGCTCAGCTTTGACCCCGCCAAACCCGAGGCCGGCAGGACCACGCTCGAAATCGATCTTGCCAGCGTCGATGCCGGCTTCCCGGAAGCCAACGACGAGATCCAGGGCAAGCTGTGGTTCGACACGCGCAACCATCCTGTCGCGCGTTTTGCCTCCACTTCGGTCAGGGCGCTGGGTGGCGATCGCTATGAAGTGGCAGGCAAGCTCAGCATCAAGGGCAGGACGCTCGATGCGAAGGCGCCGGTGACGTTCCGGCAGACCGGCAACAGCGGCGTGTTCGAGGGCGCATTCGTTCTCAAGCGCGCGGACTATGCCATTGGTGAAGGCATCTGGGCCGATTTCGGCACCGTTGCCAACGAAGTGCAGATCAAGTTTCGCATGGCCGCAAATGCCGCAGCCGCGAAGAAGTAAATCGTTTTACACACGCAACCCCTTTCAACAGGAGAACCTTTCATGAAAAAACTCGCAATTGTCGTCGCCATCGCCTCCCTCTCCGTCAGCGCATTCGCCGCGCCGGAGACCTTCGTCATCGATTCCACGCATACCTCGCCGCGATTCGAATACAGCCACTTCGGCTTTTCGACCCAGGTGCACCGCTTTGATAAAACCAGCGGCAAGATCGTGCTCGACCGCGAGGCCAAAACCGGATCGGTCGACGTGACCATCGACGCCAAGTCGGTGAACACCGGCTATCCCCTGTTCAATGAACATATCCAGGGCGAGGATTTCTTCAACACCGGGAAATATCCGACTATTACCTTCAAGTCCACCAAGGTGAAGTTCCAGGGCGACAAGCCGGTTGCGGTCGAAGGCGATCTCACCATCAAGGGCGTGACCAAGCCGGTGACGCTGACTGTGACTTCGTTCCAGGCCATGCCGCACCCGATGCTGAAAAAGGACGCCATCGGCGCCAATGCGTACACCAAGATCGAGCGTTCCGCGTTCAACATGGGCAAATACGCGCCGAACGTTTCAGATGATGTGATGCTGTCCATCAACGTGGAAGCAATCAAGGAGTAAGTTGGCCATGCCCTCCCGCATGCCGGTCGTGTTTGTGTCGCACGGTGCGCCCGACGCCCTGCTAAAGGCGGCGGACGCGGTGGCCTGCTGGCGCGAGATCGGAGAGAAGCTTCCCAGGCCGGCAGCAGTGCTCGTGGTGTCGGCGCACTGGCAGGCGCGCAGTCCAACGCTGAGCCTTTCAGGCGCGCCGGAAACCATCCACGATTTCAGCGGTTTCCCTCCCGCCTTGCACCGCATGCAATACCCCGCACCCGGTGCGCCGGCATTGGCCGAACAGGCCGCCGCAATGATTGCCGCTGCCGGCATGACGGCAGAGCTGCATCCGGACCGCGGGCTCGATCATGGCGCCTGGGTACCGCTGTCGGCGCTGTATCCGGAAGCGAGCGTGCCGGTCTGCCAGCTTTCCCTCGTCCGTGGCGGCGACCCCGTTTCGCACCTTGAGCTGGGGCGTGCGCTCACGCCGCTCCGCGATGCGGGTGTGCTGATCCTCGCAAGCGGGGCGGTGACGCACAATTTCAGTTGGCTCGACTGGCAGGGCAGGTCTGCGCCCTTGCCGGCGGCACGGGCATTTTCCGACTGGGTGGCGGATCGGATCAATGCGCAGGACACAACGGGCTTGGCAAATTACCGTCTGGCCCCACATGGCGCTGCAGCCCATCCGACGGAAGAGCATTTCATGCCGCTATTCGTGGCCGCGGGCGCGGCGGGCGTCGACCCCGTGACGCGCTGCCAGCCGGGTTTCACCTATGGCAGCCTGTCCATGGATGCCTATGTCTGGGGATTGCCATCATGACCGGATTTTTTCAGGAATAAAACCACATGTCTCATTTGTTCGAACCGCTGAAACTTGGCGAGGTCACACTGCAAAATCGCATCGGCATGTCGCCCATGTGCCAGTACTCGGCGCACGACGGCCTCGCTGGCGACTGGCATGTCGTGCATTACGGGAGCCGTGCGCAAGGCGGACTCGGTCTGATGTTCGTCGAGGCCACCGCTGTGCTGCCTGAAGGGCGCATTAGTCCGGGGGACCTGGGCCTCTGGAATGACGCGCAAATCGAGCCGATGGCACGCATCGTCCGCCAGGCCCGGGCAGGTGGCTCTGTTGTGGCGGCCCAGCTGGCGCACGCGGGCCGCAAGGCGAGCGTGGGGCTGGGCTGGGAAGCCCAGCGCAGTCTGAGCCGGGAAGCGGGCGGCTGGCCGTCTGTCGCGCCTTCAGCAATCGCTTTCGGCGAAGGCTTTAATGTTCCGCTGGCGCTCGATGAAGCCGGCATCCGCGGGGTGGTCGATGCATTTGCCGCCGCTGCCCGCCGCGCGCGCACCGCGGGCTTTGAGGTAGTCGAAGTGCATGCGGCGCATGGCTATCTCTTGCATCAGTTCCTGTCGCCGCTTTCCAACCAGCGCACCGACGGCTATGGCGGCAGTTTCGAAAACCGCAGCCGCTTCCTGCGCGAAGTCGTTGCCGCCGTGCGCGCCGAGTGGCCCCGGCAACTCCCCCTGCTTGTGCGCCTGTCGGCCACCGACTGGGCGGAGGGCGGCTGGGACATCGAGGAGACGGTCGAGTTGTGCCGGGTGCTGAAAGCGCTCGGCGTGCAGATGATCGACGTCTCTTCCGCCGGCCTGGTGCCGTGGGCGAAGCTCCCCGTCGGCCCCGGTTTCCAGACTGGATTTGCGGAGCGCATTCGCAGGGAATCGGGCATTGCCACTGCGGCGGTGGGGCTCATCACTTCCCCCGCGCAGGCCGACCACATCGTACGCACCGGTCAGGCCGATATGGTGCTGCTCGGGCGGGAGCTTTTGCGCAATCCCTACTGGCCGTTGCAGGCGGCACGTGAACTGGGGCAGCCGGTTTCGTGGCCCCTACAGTACTTGCGCGCGGCACCGCCGAACACACAAGGGCGATAGCCGGAGAGATTTTTTCGCGCGGCCTGTGCCGCGCTTCATTCAAGAGACGTCAGGCACAAACAAAATCAGGAGAGCATTTCGTGAATTCTTTATTCAGTCCCCTTCAAGTCGGCGCATTGACTGTGCCCAACCGAATTTTCATGGCGCCGCTTACCCGCTGCCGTGCGGAAGCGGGGCATGTGCCCGGGACGCTT
>DAIMZB010000070.1:6716-8431 GCA_036734185.1 Thiobacillaceae bacterium
CGGTATGCCAAGCGGGGCATTGCGATTGGCAGCGGCCGCACTCAGTGCAGCTCGCCATATCGAGCAGGCCCTTCCACGAGATATCCGCTGCCGTGCCGATGCCGATCACGTGCCCACGCCCATGATGGCGGAGCACTACGCGCAGCGCGCCAGTGGCGGCCTGCTGATTGCCGAGGCCACCATGGCCATGGAAGGCAATTCTTCCTTCTGGCGCGAGCCCGGAATTTACTCGGTCGCCCAGGTCGAGGGCTGGAAGCGGGTGACCGATGCAGTGCACGCTGCTGGCGGTCGCATCTTCCTGCAGATCTGGCATGGCGGCCGCGCCTGCCATCCGTTGCTGAACAGCGGCGCGCAGCCGGTCGCACCGAGCGCGATCGCCATCGATGATGAGGTGTACACCCCAGAGGGCAAGAAGCCCTATGTGGCGCCGCGCGCACTTCGCGACGATGAACTGCCCGGCATCATCGCCGGATTCCGCCGCGCCGCGGAAAATGCCAAGGCCGCTGGTTTCGATGGTGTGGAGGTGCATGGCGCCAACGGGTATTTGCTGGACGAGTTCCTGCGTGACGGCTCCAACAAGCGAACCGGTCCTTACGGCGGCTCACGCGAGAACCGCGCACGCCTGATGTTCGAGGTGGTCGAAGCGGTCAGCGCCGTCTGGGGAAGCGATCGCGTCGGCCTGCGCATTTCTCCGCTCAACAGCTACAACAGCATGATCGACAGTGATCCGGTGGGTCTCGCGACATGGGTCGCGGAACGCGCGAACGACTATCGCCTTGCCTATCTGCATGTCATGCGCAGCGATTTCTTTCAGCAGCAGAGCGGTGACGTGATGACGCCGGTGCGCGCCGCGTACAAGGGCGTGCTGATCGGCAACATGGGCTATACGGCGGAGGAGGCGAACCAGGCAATCGCCGATGGCAAGCTCGATGCCGTGGCGTTCGGTGTGAGCTTCCTTGCCAATCCCGATCTCCCGGCCCGATTCAAGGCGGGTGCCGCCCTGAATCAGCCCGACCCTACAACGTTTTATACGCAGGGTGCCGAGGGGTATGTTGACTACCCGGCCATGGGCGCCTGAGTTCGGCTGGCGGCGTCAAGCAGCGCGCCGTCAACCTTTTTCAGGCTGTTGGCATCGAGGCCATTCGATACGCCCACGAACAGCAGGGCATACAAGTGCTTGATGTCATCCCGCCTGAGGAATTCCCTGCCGCGCCCTGACTGGATGGCCTTTTTCATTTCCATCAGAAAATCGGGAAAGCCTTCCCAAAGGACGCTGCCGACAGCAAGCATTGCGAGGCGATTTTCAAGGGAGCGGCTGCTTGCGTAACGCCTTGCGGTCGCCATCAGAATGTGCAGGGATTTCTCGCTCATGTTCGGATCTCCTTGAGGATTGATTTCGGGCAGTCAGTGGACGCCTCAGGCGGCAGAAGGCATGTCGATCGGCTGGTAGCGCATGGCGAACCGCGCTGCCTCATCGAGCGGCATGGGAATGCCGAAGTAGTGACCCTGAATCATGTCGCAGCCGTGCGTGCGCAGAAACTGGAACTGTTTGGCGGTTTCCACGCCTTCCGCAACGACCGCGAGGCCGAGCTTGTGGCCGAGCGTCTCACCGGCACGCAGGTCGAGGTCGACATCGACGAGCGCGCGGACCTCGTGGTTGCCCTGCTTGAAGGTCTTGGAGACGTTCTCGAGGTGCAGGACGACGTCGCCGACGC
>DAIMZB010000071.1:0-8390 GCA_036734185.1 Thiobacillaceae bacterium
GAAATTCATCGATGAACGCCAGTGCCGCCAGGCGTTGCAGCTTGCCGCAGCGGGCGTTGAACCAATCGAGCAGTTGGGCTTCGGTCACCGCGTTTGCGCTGCCGCCGGTGTGGCGCACCACCCAGGCCACCGGCGTTTCGCCCCAACGCGCCGAGGCCACGCCCACCACCGCCGCATCGGCAATGCGTGCAATGGCCTCGGCGGTCTGTGCATCGCGGATGCCAAAGCCTACGCCGACAGGGAGTGCACAATGGCTGCGGATCATGGAGATTTTCGCCGCCACTTCCTTTGTATCCAGATTGGCGGCGCCGGTAACGCCCTTGAGCGAAACGTAGTACACGAAACCGCCCGCCGCCTGCGCCACTTCCGCCACGCGCGACTCCGGCGTGGTGGGGGACAGCAGAAAAATGGGATCGAGACCGCTGGACTTGAACACGTCCGCCACGCCACTCGACTCCTCCGGCGGGATGTCGACCGTCAGCACGCCATCGACGCCGGCTTCTTTGGCGGTTTTAGCAAAGGACTCATAGCCCATGCGCTCGATCGGGTTGGCGTAGCCCATCAGCACTACCGGGGTTTCGGCATTGGTCTTGCGGAATTCCGCAACCATGGCGAGGACATCCTTGAGCCCGACCTTGTTGGCCAGTGCGCGCTCGGAGGCACGCTGGATCACCGGCCCGTCCGCCATGGGGTCGGAAAACGGCACGCCCAGCTCAATGATGTCGACCCCCGCCTCGACCAGGGCATGCATCAAGGGCACCGTATAGCCCTTGCCGGGATCGCCTGCGGTGATGAAGGGGATCAATGCTTTCTTGCCTTCGCGCTTGAGCCTGGCAAAGGTACTGCTGATGCGTGACATAGGTTTCTTCAAAGTTGGATGCCGGAGATCTTCGCGACAGTATTGATGTCCTTGTCGCCGCGCCCTGAAAGGTTGATCAGGATGATCTGGTCCTTTTTCAGGGTCGGCGCAAGCTTCTTGGCATGCGCCAATGCATGGGAGGACTCGAGCGCCGGAATGATGCCCTCGAACCGGCACAAGTCATGGAAGGCCTCAAGGGCCTCGTCGTCGTTGACGGCGACATATTCGGCCTTGTGCGCATCCTTCAGCCAGGCATGCTCGGGCCCGACACCGGGGTAGTCGAGGCCTGCGGAAACCGAGTGGGTCTCAATGATCTGCCCGTTCTCGTCCTGCATGAGATAGCTGCGGAAGCCATGCAGTATGCCGGGCGTGCCGGCGCTAAGCGGCGCCGCATGCTTGCCGCTCTCAACCCCGGAGCCGCCCGCTTCCACGCCAATGAGCTTGACTTCGGGGTGGGCGAGATAGGGATGAAAAATGCCGATGGCATTGGAGCCGCCGCCTACGCAGGCCAGCACGCAATCGGGCTGGCGGCCGGCAAGTTCCTGCATCTGCACGATGGCCTCGTTGCCGATCACGCACTGGAAGTCGCGCACCAGCATGGGATAGGGATGCGGGCCGGCGGCGGTGCCCAGGATGTAGAACGTCGATTCGACGTTGGTGACCCAGTCGCGCATAGCCTCGTTGAGCGCATCCTTGAGCGTCTTGGAGCCGGACGACACCGGCACCACGGTGGCGCCCAGAAGCTTCATGCGGAACACGTTGGGGGCCTGGCGCTGCACGTCTTCTTCGCCCATGTACACCACGCACTCCATGCCGTAGCGCGCGGCCACGGTGGCTGAAGCCACGCCGTGCTGGCCCGCGCCGGTTTCGGCGATGACGCGCTTCTTGCCCATGCGCCGCGCCAGCAAGGCCTGGCCGATGGTGTTGTTGATCTTGTGCGCGCCGGTGTGGTTGAGGTCCTCGCGCTTGAGGTAAATCTGCGCGCCACCGTATTTCTCGGACAGCCTCTTCGCGTGGTACACGGGGCTGGGGCGGCCGACATAGTGCTTGAGCTCGTATTCGAACTCGGCCATGAAGGCCGGGTCCTTGCGCGCCTTTTCATACTCGAGGCGCAAGTCGTCCAGCGCCGACATCAGCGTTTCAGCCACGAAAATGCCGCCATACGGGCCGAAGTGGCCGCGGGAATCAGGAAGGTCGTCGAGTTTCATGCGTAATCCTAAATACTTTGTTCTGCCAAATCCTTGGCCCGCGCGATGAATGCCGCCACCTGGGCGGCATCCTTGATGCCGGGCGCGGACTCCACGCCACTGCTGACATCCACTGCCCACGGCCGCACGGCTTTCACCGCCTGAGCGACATTATCAGGGGCAAGTCCGCCGGACAGCACGATGGGGCACGGCAATCCGGAAGGAATCAGTTTCCAGTCAAAGCGCTCGCCGGTACCGCCGGGCACGCCGGGTACATAGGCATCCAGCAGCAAGGCGCGCGCATCGTCAAAATCCGCGCAACATTTTACCAAATCGGTGCCCTCTCTCATGCGCACCGCCTTCAGGTAGGGCCGGCCATGGCGCCGGCACTGTTCAGGCGTCTCGTTGCCGTGGAACTGCAGCATATCCAGCGGCACTGCATCGAGCACGGTCCTGATGAAGGCCGGTTCGGCATCGACGAACAGGCCAACCGATTGAACGAAAGGCGGCAATTGCGCCACCAGCGCTGCAGCCTGGTCGATTTCCAGATGGCGCGGGCTTTTGGCGTAAAACACGAAACCGAGCGCGTCCGCGCCTGCCTTGCAGGCGGCATGCAAATCCGCGGCGCGGGTGATCCCGCAGATTTTTACGCGCACGGCCATGGGTTTCTTCCGCCATCCGGCAGGTCAAAACGCGAAGGATACCGGATATACGACAGGTACAAGCCATCCGCCATGAAAGTCGGGGCCGCGCGGGTACGGTCCTTGTGCGCAAGCAGTTCGTCCATCCAGTCAGGCGCAGCCTGCCCGGCGCCGACATGGACCAGGCAGCCCATGATGTTGCGCACCATGTGGTGCAGGAAGCCGTCGGCGCGGAAATCGCAGACCAGGAAGTCGCCTTGCCGTTTTATGCTTGCCTGGCGGAGCTCCTTTTCCGGCGACCTGGCCTGGCATTCGGCGGCGCGAAAGGCGGAAAAGTCATGCCGCCCCAAAAGCCGGCTGGCGGCAAGCTGCATCGCCTGCTCGTCCAGCGAGCGGTGATGCCAGCCCGTCTTGCCCGCCATCAGGCCGGGGCGTGTCGGGTGATTGAGCAATACATAGCGATAGCCGCGCTCCTCCACGGCAAAGCGGGCATGAAAATCGTCCGGCACCGCTTTCGCCCAGGTCACCGCGACGCCGTCGGGCAAATGCGTGTTGACCCCGCGCACCCAGGCTGTCATGGGGCGCTCCGCAGACACATCGAAGTGCGCGACCTGACAGCTCGCATGCACACCGGTGTCGGTGCGGCCGGCAGCGGTCACGGGAAGCCTGTCGCCGGCAATCTCGGCCACGGCCTTTTCAAGATGGTCCTGGATCCCGCAGCCCGACGGCTGGGACTGCCAGCCGCAGAAGCCGCGACCGTCATATTCAAGGCCGATGGCAATCCTCATGCGGCAGCACCAAACAAAATCGCACCCAGCAATGCAACTGCCGCCGACAGCAGCAGGCCGTCCCTGGTGCCGGCCCGCGCAATCGAAAACCGGATCTCCTCCGGTCCGGCAACCGTCTGTGCGGGCGTTTTCAGCTCCTCGAGCCATTGGCGGGCATGGCCTCGCTGCTCGATCAGTTCGAGGGTCAGTGCCAGCCGCACTGCGAGCGCGCGCCGATCCAGCCCCAGCCGGGAAAACGGCCCCGCCAGCAAATAGAGGCCGCCCGCCAGTTGCGATGGCGTGAATTCGGACAACAGGCGCGCCAGCGCCGCCAGCATCAAGACCAGGCGCGCCACGCGGACCAGCCCGGCCTGCATGCCCTCTGCGCTGGGGCTGTAGTCCGACGGCCACAGCAGCGTGCCAGGCACCGTCCAGGCATAAAGCAGAACCAGCGCAAGCCAGAGCCAGCGGGCCTTCCACATCAGCCGCATGAAGCGCGCTGCCGCATCGGTGCGCGCCAGCAGGACTGTTGCCGCGATCGCAAGCCACGGCAGCTGGAACGGGGCCGCCAGCTCAATCGCAATCGCAAGAATCAGCCAGCTGGAAATGGAAACCGCCGGGTGGAATTCCCGGCGGCTATTGGTTTGGGGCGCCATGGGCGAACTATGGCGATTTAGTCATGAAATGGCAACCTACAGGCCGGCCATGATGTTTCTCGCATCGCTCTTCTGCTGTTCGTTGCCTTCGCTGATGACTTCCTGGAGGATTTCACGCGCACCTTCCTTGTCGCCCATTTCCAGGTAGGCCTTGGCGAGGTCGAGTTTGGTGGCGGCCTCGTCAAGCGCTCCCCCCTCTCCGACGTCGCTCAAATCAAGATCGAGGCCTGAAAAATCCATGCCGCCGGGCTTGGCGGTTTCGGAAGCAGCAGGCGTCTGGGGCGCCGCAGGCGGCTCCGGGATATCCAGTTCAAAGCCGGAGAGGTCGAAGTCCAGCGTCTGGTCCTTCGTTTCCTTCGCGGCGGCGGGTGCCTCGCTTTTGACCTCTTCATCGAGCGCCGGGAAATTCAGTTCAATTTCCTGGGCAGGCGCCTCGGGTGCCGCCATCGAGGAATCCCGTGCGGGAGCCGGGGGCGGCGTGGGCGCTGCCTTGGCGGCTTGAGGCGTCACGGCTGCAGGCGCAGAAGCGGCCGCGGGGGCGCTTTGGGTCTTTCCGTTTCCGCCATACAGGGGGTTTTGCGGATCAATGGAGCGCCCCATTTCAACGGCCTTTTCCCAGACCGTGCCGGTTTGCCCCCCGAGCGCTGCGTAAAGCTCGCCGGCCACGGCCTCGAAGGAAGTGACGTTCTTGCGCGCCGCATAAATTTCCAGCAGCTTGAGCCGGATCTCATGGCGTTCCGGCGTCTTGATCAACGCTTCCTTGAGAATTTCCTCGGCTTGGGCATCTCGCCCGTAGGCCATGTAGACATCCGCCTCGGCGATGGGGTCGACATCATGGGTATCGATTTCGGCCAGGCCGGCCTGGCTGAAATCGGTGAGGAAAGAAGTATCGCCCGTATTGACCACGCCGCCGGTCGCCGCAGCCCCGGCGGTGCCGGAAGGCTGCAGGTCGCCGCCGGTGATGATGTTGTCGGTCGTGACTTCGGGCAGCTTCTTCTTGCGCAGCCGGCCGCCTGCGACCATCCACCACAGCAACCCGCCCAGCACGATGATGGACAGGCCGCCAACCCAGTAAATCGGGTTCTCGATCAGTTCGTCGTACCAGGTCGTCTGCGGCTCTTCAAACACGATTGGCGGTTTTTTCTTGGCCTTGGGCGCATCGGCAGGCGGCATCTCCTTGGCGCCAAGTGCCGCAGAAGCAGCCTGCTCTTCCTTCAGCTTGGCAAGCTTCTTCATGTCCTGGATTTGCTTTTCCAGTTCGGCAGCCCGCTCGTTCGATTCTTTCACCGCTCTCTCGCGCGCGGTCTTGTCTTCCTGCGCCTTCTGCGCCGCTAGGGCTTTTTCCTGGGCGGCCTTCTCTGCCGTGGACTGGGCAGACTGAGCATCTGGAGCGGACTTGGAGAGCTTGAGCACATCCTTGGCCGCATCTTTGCTGGGCTGGGCCTTGTCTTCAACCTTGGGGGTCACCTTGCCGACTGCAGTCTTGCCGGCAGTCTCCTTTTCCTGACCGGGCTGCTGGGCCACGCTCGCAGCCAGCTTGGCCCGGTAGGCCTGCCAATCGGCGGCCTGGAGATTGATTTCCCGGCGGGCCGCCTTGTCATCCTGTTCCGCCATCTGCTCGGCGGTCGGCACCTTGAGTTCCGCGCCCGCCTTCAGGCGGTTCATGTTCTTGCCCTGGAAGGCCTCGGCATTCTCGTGATACAGGCTCACCAGCGCCTGTTCGAGGCTGACGCTGGCCGGACGCACGCGATTGGCGATGCCGACCAGGGTGTCGCCGCGCTTCACCTGCACGCTGCTCTCCTGCGTAGCGGCGGCGGGTGCGGATTTGGCCTCCTGCTGCGCGGAAGAAGGTTTGGTAGCCGCTGGGCCGGGGGGCACGCCATCAACGGTTACGAGCTTGGGCACGCCCGGCTTGGGCGAAGTTTCAGGTGCCTTGGGTTCCGGGGCCTTGGCGTCCTGCGCCTTGGGCGGCTGCTCCGGCTTGGTTTCGGGAACGCTGATCGCGACCGGCGCAACGGTCTGCGGCACGGCAACGCCCGGGGGGTCCAGCAGCATGGTGTATTCGCGCATCAAACGACCCGATGCCCAGTTGAGCTCGACCAGCATGTCCAGGAAGGGATCGTTGACCGGCTTGCTGGAAGAAAGCTTCAGCACCGCGCTGCCGCTGGCGGACTTCTCGATGCTGAACTGCAGGGTTGAGAGGACCGGGGCAAACTCAATTTGCGCGTCCTTGTATGCCTGGCTGGAGGCCAGCGTGGCATTCAGGCTATCCAATTCGGACTTGTCCGTCACCAGGAGTTCGATCTCTGCCGAAAGCGGCTGGCCCAGAGCGGACTTGATGGTCAGTTTGCCCAGCCCTGCAGCGTGCACCCATGCCGGCAGCGTCAACATGGCGCCTACGACGAGTCGGGCAGTAAGGCGGTGCAATTTCATCCTTCAATCCTCCAGGAGGGTTCTAACCATTTAGGCGCAATCCAGCGCCATTTGCCCTTCTTATGACGGCTTGGCTTCGCAATACTTTAATGATTCGGCCATTGAAACAAGGTTTTAGCCCCGATTTTCCAACAAAATCCGCAGCATGCGGCGCAGCGGCTCCGCCGCCCCCCAAAGCAGCTGGTCACCGACGGTGAAAGCCGACAGGTACTGCGGGCCCATGTTGAGCTTGCGCATGCGGCCGACAGGAACCGTGAGCGTGCCTGTCACCGCCGCCGGGGTCAACTCTTTCATGGTGATGTCGCGGTCGTTCGGCACCACTTTCACCCAGTCGTTGTGCGCGGCGACGATGCCGTGGATCTCGTCCAGCGGCGCGTCTTTCGTCAGCTTGATGGTCAGCGCCTGGCTGTGGCAACGCATCGCGCCGATGCGCACGCACAGGCCGTCGATCGGCACCGGGTTGGCGGAACGGCCAAGGATCTTGTTGCACTCGACCTGGGCCTTCCATTCTTCCTTGCTCTGGCCGGATTCGAGCGCCACGTCGATCCACGGGATCAGCGAGCCGGCAAGCGGCACCGGCCAGGCATCCAGCGGATAGTCCTTGGAGCGGATGAAGTCGGCGGTCTTCTTGTCGATCTCGAGGATGGCGGAAGCCGGATCGTCAAGCAGCGCCTTCACATTGCCATGCACCGCGCCCATCTGCTGGATCAGCTCACGCATGTTGCGCGCGCCGGCGCCGGAAGCCGCCTGGTAAGTCATGGGGCTGATCCAGTCGACCAGGCCCTTGTCGAACAGGCCGCCGATCGCCATCAGCATCAGCGAAACGGTGCAGTTGCCGCCGACGTAGGTTTTCACGCCCTTGGCCAGGCCGTCCTGGATGACGTTCTTGTTGACCGGGTCGAGGATGATGATGGCCTCGTCCTTCATGCGCAGCGAAGAGGCGGCATCGATCCAGTAGCCCTTCCAGCCGGCTTCGCGCAGTTTTGGATACACCTCCTTGGTGTAGTCGCCGCCCTGGCAGGTGATGATGGCGTCCATCGCCTTGAGTTCGTCGATGTTGGACGCATCCTTCAGCGGCGGCACGTCCTTGCCGATGTCCGGGCCCTTGCCGCCGGGATTGGAGGTGGTGAAGAACACCGGGTCGATGACCTCGAAATCCTTTTCTTCGCGCATGCGCTGCATCAGCACCGAACCCACCATGCCGCGCCATCCGATCAAGCCTACTCGCATCATTTTGCTGTCTTCCTCTTTATCGATTCATTCACAGGGCAGCCACGACGGCGGCGCCCATTTCGCTGCACGAGACTTTCTTCGTGCCCTCGGTATAAATGTCGGCCGTGCGCAGCCCCTGCGCCAGCACCTTCTTCACTGCATTCTCGATGCGCTGCGCCGCCTGCTCCTGATTGAGCGTGTAACGCAGCATCATCGCCACCGACAGGATCGTCGCGATCGGGTTGGCGATGTCCTTGCCGGCGATGTCGGGCGCGGAGCCGTGGATCGGCTCGTACATGCCCTTGTTGTTCTGGTCCAGCGAGGCCGAGGCCAGCATGCCGATCGAGCCGGTGAGCATCGAAGCCGCATCCGAAAGGATATCGCCGAAGATGTTGCCGGTGACGATCACGTCGAACTGCTTGGGATTGCGCACCAGCTGCATGGCGGCGTTGTCCACGTACATGTGCGACAGCGCCACATCGGGATAGTCTTTCGAAACCTCGATCACGACTTCCTTCCACAGCTCGGAGCATTCCAGCACGTTGGCCTTCTCCACCGAGCACAGCTTCCTGCCGCGCTTCATGGCAATGCCGAACGCCACATGCGCCACGCGACGCACCTCAGACTCGGAATAG
>DAIMZB010000072.1:0-8369 GCA_036734185.1 Thiobacillaceae bacterium
TCGTAGGCCTTCATGATTTCGCAGATCTCGCGGAAGTGCGTGTAGGTGAAGTTCTCCTGGTGATGCGCGAGGCACCACTTCGCGAGAATCGATCCGCCGCGCGACACAATGCCGGTGAGGCGCTTCGCCGTCATCGGGATGTAGCGCAACAGCACGCCGGCGTGGACGGTGAAGTAATCCACGCCCTGCTCGGCCTGCTCGATCAACGTATCGCGATAAATCTCCCAGGTTAGATCTTCCGGACGACCGCCGACCTTTTCGAGCGCCTGGTAGATCGGCACGGTGCCGATCGGCACCGGCGAATTGCGCATGATCCACTCGCGGGTCTCGTGGATGTTCTTGCCCGTCGACAGGTCCATCACCGTGTCGGCGCCCCACAGCGTGGACCAGCGCAGCTTCTCGACTTCTTCTTCGATCGACGAAGACACCACCGAGTTGCCGATGTTGGCGTTGATCTTCACCAGGAAGTTGCGGCCGATGATCATCGGCTCGGATTCCGGGTGATTGATGTTGTTGGGGATGATGGCGCGGCCGCGCGCGACTTCGCTGCGCACGAACTCCGGCGTAATGATGTCGGGAATCGACGCCCCAAAGCTCTGACCCAGGTGCTGGCGCGTGAGCAGTTCGGCCATGCGCTGCCCGGTGGGTCCGGCGGCGCGCAGGGACTCGATGTATTCCTGGCGGCGCAGGTTCTCGCGAATGGCGATGAACTCCATCTCCGGCGTGATGATGCCTTTGCGGGCATAGTGCATCTGGCTCACGTTCATGCCGGCCTTGGCGCGGCGCGGCTTGCGTTTCAGGTTGAAGCGCAGTTCGGCAAGCTTGGGGTCGTTCAGGCGTTCGCGGCCGTACTCGGAAGTCGGGCCGGCGAGTTCTTCCGTGTCATTGCGCTCCTCGATCCACTTGGCGCGCAATGGGCTCAGCCCGCTGCGGATGTCGATTTTCACCTTCGGGTCGGTATACGGACCAGAGCAGTCGTACACGAAAATCGGCGGATTCTTTTCGGCGCCAAAGGAAGCCGGCGTGTCAGATTGGGAGATCTCCCGCATCGGCACCTGGATGTCTGGACGCGAGCCTTGCACGTAGACCTTGCGCGAATTGGGCAGGGGTTGAATGGCGGCTTCATCCACCGCGGCGGTGGCGGCGAGAAATTGAGGGTTGGCGTTCATGGTGCGCGCTCCAGGTTAGGTGGGGGAGCGGCGAAAATCCGAGCTTCCCCAGGAATTTTAATGGCGGGAAGCATTCGCGCTTCGCCGCGACAACCACGGGAAGCGTCTGGCGCTTCACCGGGACAACCACGGGAAGCAATCTGCGCTTCGCCGAGGCAAATATGGGAAGCGTTCTGCGCTTCGCCGAGGCAAATATGGGAAGCGTTCTGCGCTTTCCTACGGCGGTATTAGCCGCGTCAGGTTCAAAGGGTCTGTCTCACCCCGGCCAAAGGCGGTTTTCTGCCTGCCGGGGACCCCTAGCGATGGCCCGAAGTTAGCCCAAATATGAAATAATTGCAAGGCAGGCCTCCGAATAACCCTTTGAAAATAAAGCCAATGGATATCGAGCAAGCGCGCTTCAACATGGTGGAGCAACAAATTCGGCCGTGGGATGTGCTGGACCAGACCGTGCTGGACCTGCTGTTCAAGGTCAGGCGCGAGGAATTCGTACCGGCGCCCTACCGCTCGCTGGCCTTCGTGGACATGGAAATCCCCCTCGGCCATGGCGAAACCATGTGGTCGCCCAAGCTGGAGGCGCGCTGCGTTCAGAGCCTGCGACTCAAGAAAACCGACCGCGTGCTGGAAATCGGCACTGGCAGCGGCTATCTCACCGCCCTGCTCGCCGGCCTGGCCGGCACGGTGCATAGCGTGGAAATCCATGCCGACTTCATCCGCGATGCGGCGGCCCGACTGAAGGCGCACGGCTTCGACAATGTCACCCTGGAAGCGGGCGACGCCAGCCGCGGTTGGGAAAATCACGCGCCCTACGATGTCATCGTGGCCACCGGCTCGCTGCCGGTGGTGCCCGACATGCTGCCCGCCCAGCTTGCGCCCGGCGGGCGCCTGTTCGCCGTGGTTGGTGACGCGCCCGTCATGAACGCGCAGCTCGTGACCTGCCTGTCGCGCGGCGTGTACCGCAGCGAGAAGCTCTTCGAAACCAGCGTGAAGCCGCTGGTCAATGCGCTGCAACCGGAACGATTCAGCTTTTGATGCGCCACTTGACCGTACGCCAGCTCAAGGAAAGACTGGAGCAGGGCGAGCCGCCGTTGCTGCTCGACGTGCGCGAATCGTGGGAAATGGCGCGCTGCCAGCTGCCGGGCACCACCTGGATTCCCATGGGCCAGATCGTGGCGCGAATTGACGAACTGGACAAGGCGAAGGAAATTGTTGTGGTCTGCCATCATGGCGTCCGCTCCTGGCAGGTTGCCAAGTTTCTCGAGCATGAAGGCTTCGAAAACGTCATCAACCTGACTGGCGGCATTGATGCCTGGGCAAAGGAAATAGACCCCTCCATGCCCTTGTACTAGAAAGATTGAAGAACATGGCAAAACCAAAACTTCTGAGTTTCCTGCTCGTCGCCGCCTTCGGCCTCCCTGCTCAGGCCGAAAACCTGTCCGAGGTGTATCGGTTGGCGCTCGCCTACGACGCGACCTACGCCGCCGCTCAGGCGGGCTATCGCGCAGCCCAGGAAAAAACCCCGCAAGCGCGCGCCGGCCTGCTGCCCAACGCCAGCCTGAATGCCAACACGCGCCGCAACCAGGTGGAAAGCTCCCTTGGCAGCAGCAATTTCAACTCGCACGGCTGGAGCGTATCCGCCACGCAGCCCGTCTACAGGGCGCAAAACTGGACTGCCTACGACCAGGCCAAGGTTGCCGTGCAACTGGCCGAGGACCAGCTCAAGGTCGCCGGCCAGGACCTGGTGCTGCGTGCCGCGCGCGCCTATTTCGACGTGCTCCTCGCCAAGGACAATCTGGAATTCATCCGCGCGCAAAAGGCAGCCATCACCGAACAGCTGGCTGCGGCCAAACGGAATTTCGAGGTCGGCACCGCGACCATCACCGATACACATGAGGCCCAGGCCCGCTTCGATCTCGCGACCTCGCAGGAAATCGCCGCGCTGAGCGAACTTGAAATCAAGCAGTACACCCTGCACACCCTCACCGGAAAAGCCGTCAGCCGGCTCTCCACGCTGATGCCGAATCCGCCGCTTGCGGCGCCCGCGCCTGCAAACATGGACGAGTGGGTGAACCGCGCCCTGGCCGAAAACCTGCAAGTGCGCATTGGCCAGGAGGCCAAGCTGATCGCCGATCAGGAAATCGAGCGCGCCCGCCGTGGCCACCTCCCGACCCTGGACCTGACCGCCAGCTACAACGACAACAACAACCAGAACGTCGGGACCGGCACGATCGACAGCAAGGCCACCATTGTCGGACTGGAATTCGCGCTGCCTGTTTACCAGGGCGGGCTGGTGACCTCGAAAGTGCGCGAAGCCGTGGCCAATCAGGAGAAGGCCCGCCAGGAGCTGGAAGACGCCCAGCGCAATGCCACGCTGAAGACCCGGCAGGCTTACCTGAATGTAGCCAGCAGCAAGGCCCAGGTGAAGGCACTAGAAGCAGCCCTCGTTTCCAGCCAGAAATCATTGCAGTCCACCCAGCTTGGACTGGAAGTTGGCGTGCGCACCAATGTCGACGTGCTCAACGCCCAGCAGCAGCTTACTTCCGCACAGCGCGACCTTGCCGCCGCGCGCTATAACTTCCTGCTTTCTGTGCTGAACCTGAAGGCCGCTGTTGGCGCGCTCTCCGCAACGGACCTGGAAGACATCGACCGCATGCTGGTCGCGACCAAATAACGCTGCCGGGGATCAAGCCACGGCAGCAGGCGGCCCGCTGCGCATGAACGCCTCAAATTCCTCGGCCTTGAGCGGGTGGCCGTACAGGAACCCCTGAATCTCGTCGCATCCCTTGTCGCGCAGGAATGTCTGCTGTTCCGGCGTTTCGACCCCCTCCGCGACGATCTTGATGCCCAGGCCATGCGCCATCTGGATGATGGCAGTGACAATGGCCTGATCGTCCTGGTTGGTGCAAAGCTCGCGGATGAAGGACTGGTCTATTTTCAGCTTCTCGACGGCAAATCGCTTGAGATAGCTCAACGACGAATAGCCGGTGCCGAAATCGTCAATCGCAAGGCGGAAGCCCCTGCGGCCAAGCTCTTCCATGGTGCGGCTTGCCATGGCCGGATCGCGCATGGCCACGGCCTCGGTCAGTTCTATTTCCAGCGATACCGGTGCCATGCCGATGTCGCTCGCGAGGCGGGCGAGCATTTCCGGGAAAGCCGGGTTTGAAAATTGCTGGGCGGAAACATTGACTGCCACGGTGACGTGAGGCAGGCCGATCCTTTCCCATTGCTTCAGCTGCTGCAGCACGGTGTGCAGAACCCATTGGCCAATCTGCACGATCTGGCCATTGTTCTCTGCGATGGGAACAAACTCCGCGGGACAAATTTCGCCCAGCTTGGGGTGGCGCCAGCGCAGCAATGCCTCCGCTCCGCAGACCGCACCCGTCTTCAAATCGACTTGCGGCTGGTAAACCAGGTGGAACTCGTTCCGGCTCAGCGCCTGCTTCATTGCCGTTCCCAGCGCCAGCATCCTGCTGGCACCCTCCTGCATTCCCTGTGCAAAGAAGCGGTAGCTGTTGCGCCCGTCCGCCTTCGCCCGGTACATTGCCGCCTCGCTGCACATCAGCAGCGCCCCCAGGGTGTCCCCGTCGTTAGGGTACACGGCAATTCCAGTCGATGCGGTAATGATCAGTTCTTCGCCGTCGAGAACGATCGGGCGCGACAGGCTGTTCATCAGCCGTGCTGCCATGAGGGCAGCCTCATTCTGCGCCGCTTCCGGAACCACAATGATGAAGTCGTCGCCGGACTGCCTGGAAATCGTATCCTGGTCATGCAGCACGGCGCGCAGCCTGTCGGCCACTTCGCGCAGCAGCAGGTCGCCCACGGCATGGCCCAGCGCATCATTGATCTCCTTGAAGTTGTCGAGATCCAGCCACATCATGGCCAGCTCGCCGCCATGGGCGCGAACCCGCTCGACCGAATGGTTGAACCGCTCCTCCAGCAGGCTCCGGTTGGGCAGCCCGGTAAGCTGATCGTAGCTCGACAGCTGCCGAATGCGTTCCGCCGCAAGTTTCTTGGCGCTGATGTCCTCGATGTGCGCCAGATAATTGGTGATGGCCCCGTCCGAGTTGCGCACCGGGTAAATCAGCACCGATTCCGTGTATTCCTTGCCGTCCTTTCTGAGGTTGACGAGCTCGCCCTGCCACGCCTCGCCCTTGTCCAGATGCGCCCACATGTCCTCATAAACCGACCGCTCGGTTTTGCCCGACTTCAGGAAACTGGGGTTCCTGCCCAGAGACTCATCAGCGCCATACCCGGTGATCTCGGCAAACGCCGGATTAACGTATTCGATGTTGGCCTTGGGGTCAGTGATGAGAATCGGGAAAGGGTTCTGCTCGACGGCAAGCGACAACTTGCGCATTTCCGCCTCGCGCAGCTTGCGCCCGGTGACATCGCGCGCCGAAGCGTAGATGCGGCCGCCTTTCGGCGTGGCGCGCCATTCGATGTCACGATAGCTGCCGTCCTTGCAGCGGTAGCGGTTCTCGAAATTGGGCACTTCCTGCTGACGGTTGAGCTTGTCCATTGCCCTGAGCGTCGTTTCCTGGTCCTCCGGATGCACAAGGTCCAGGAATCGCCGGCCTTCGAGTTCGGCGACGGAATAACCCAGTACTCGCTCCCATTCGCTATTCACCCGGACAAATTCGCCTTGCATCGTGGCGATGCAGAACAGATCGAGGTTGGCGGTAAAAAAGGAGTCCAGCTCTTCCTGCTTGATCCGCAAGGCTTCGTCCAGGCGGCGCTTGTTTACGATGCGCCAGATGGCATTTGCCATCAGCTGGGTCGTTTCAAGGTCCTTTTCGGTATAGGGCTCGCGCTTGTTGCCAACCCCAACCACCATCCGCACCCGGCCGTCTTCCATTACCGGCACGCTGACCAGCCGGCTTAATTCATCCAGCCCATGCGACGACCCCTGGCGAACGGCGGCGTAGTCGTTGAAGACCACGGGCTTGCGCTCGCGCATGGCGTCGGCCCAGACTCCGGGCTGGGCAACCGGATAACGGCTGCCGTGTTTTTCCCGATGCGCGTGCGCATTGCCTGTCCAGGCCGCGAGCTCGATGGTGCCCTGGTCGTCATCCACAAGGTGGATGAAGCCGACCTGGCTTGCCGTGAGTTTTTCTATCTGGTCGATGCCAAACTGAACGAACCCCTGCTCGTGGCGAAGTTCCGCCTCTGCAGGCAGCGCCAGCTGGGCGGCATTCAGCCGCGCCTCCCATTCGATCATGGCCTGCCGCTCGACCAGGTCGGTCACATCCCGCGACAGCACCAGATAAGTCGGCGGCTCGCCCGTATTGCCCTGCTTGCGGCCTATGGAAAGTTCGAACCAGCGCCTGCCCACCGGCACGTCCAGAGCGATCCGGTGTCCCCGCGAGTAGCCCTTTTCACGCGCTTCGGCCAGGGCTGCCAAACCAAGGCGGGCGGCATCGCCGGGCAGAATCTCCTGCAGATCCTTGCCCATGATGGACTGGACGGGCGCCGCCAGCAATCCGGGATTGCTGGCATGAACGTCCACGAATCGCCCTTCCGCATCAACCTCAAACAGCAGGTCCGGCAGCATGTCGAGCGTAGCCTGCAACTGGTTGCGCGATGCATTCAGCTGGTCATAGGGATACTGCACAGTCTCGACAAAAATCGCCCGATACAGGAACAGGTAGGCCGCGATTTTGTACAGGTGTCCGAAGAAGTTGTAAACGTCAGTGACATCGGCATACAGGGTAAAGAAAAACTCGCTCATCGCCGCCAGGCAGGCCGTCGCCAGCAGGCCGGCAGCGTTGAACGTGCGCCGCTCGCGCATGCGCGCAAGGAACAGGGCGGCGGACAGCAGGTAGGCGCCAATCAGGCCATACTCAAAGAACACTTTTCCCGCAGTCAGCCCCTGACCCGGCACAAAAGTGTGCGGGACGAGGTGGGGATAGAAGAGAAACAGCACATGCAGCAGCGCAACGACAAACAGGACTGAGGAAAGAACCATAGCGCGCGGCAAGACCGGCGTGGCCTGCCATGGCAGGAGTGCAACCGCGAGCAGCGCAAGCGCTGCCAGCGAGCGCGCGGCAAGCCAGAAATTGATGGCCTTTTCAGGGCCGCTTGGCGTGACGAAGTCGGGCATGCCGGCAAACGACAGCGTGTGCGAGAAATCCAGCAGGCCTACGCCCAGAAAAAGGGCGGACAGGAGCAGAATGTTGCGGGAAAGCTGGTGCTGCTTCGCATTCCAGCCGACCGCAAACACCAGCCCGGCAATGACCATTGCCAGGGTTTCCAGCGCGGTATGCAGGGGCAGGTAATTTGCCACACCCTTGACGCCGGGCGGGGAAGGCAAGGCCACGGCCACCAGCATGGCGAATGTCAGCAAGGCCAGGCTGTAGAAAGCCCGCCTCGCTTCGGCCATATGGCTGGCGTGGATGATCATGCCGAGATGATAGCCGAATGTCCCTCGGACGATTTCGCTGAACGCGCCCCGACTGGCTGGCGCTTCATGCCCTGGCGGCAGAGCCGTCCGCGGTGACGAGCCGGAAGGTTCTTTCCGCTGCGCCCTTGTGCGCGGCGGCAAACGCCATGCCTGCCGTGCCCATGCGCTGGCGCGCCAGCGAATCGCCACTCAGGAACCGTGCCTTGTCTGCCCATTCTCCCGCATCCGCCACGCGCAGGGCGGCGCCCAGCGCCACCGCCTGCTCCGCGACCTGCTTGAAATTTTCCGTGTGCGGGCCAACCAGCACCGGACAGCCGACCGCGCAGGCTTCGATTAGGTTTTGCCCGCCGTAAGGCAACAGGCTGCCGCCGATCAGCGCACAGTCGGCCGCGGCATAGTAGGCGAACATTTCGCCCAGGCTGTCGCCCAGCCACACCCGGGTTGCTTCCGATACCGGCGCCTGCTCGCTGCGGCGCTGCAGCGGCAGGCCCTGCGCGCGCGCAAGAGCCGCAACTTCATCGAAGCGCTGCGGATGGCGCGGCACCAGCACCAGCAATGTCTGCGCCGGCGCCGTGCGCTTGTAGACCTCGAGAATCCGTTTTTCTTCGCCGTCCCGCGTGCTGGCGGCGAGCCAGACCGGACGGTTGCCGATCAGCTCGCGGAAACGCTGCCCCATTTCGATCAGGGCCGGAGACGGGTCGATGTCGAACTTGAGGTTGCCGGCAACGGAAACGCTGGGTGCGCCCAGCTCGCGGAGCCTTGCCGCATCCTCATCCGTCTGCGCGGCAACCGCCGAAAAAGCG
>DAIMZB010000073.1:0-8207 GCA_036734185.1 Thiobacillaceae bacterium
CAACAATACCGTGCTCATCGGCATGGCCGACCCCGTCGACCTGTTCGCATATGATGAACTTTCCCGCACGCTGCGAAAGAGCATCGATCTTGCCGTCGTAAACGAGGGAGCGCTACTCCAGACCATCGACCGCATCTATCGCAAGACCGAGGAAATCACCGATTTCGCGCGCGAGCTCGAAGAAGACCTGGGCGACTTCCACGTCGACTTCGGCACCCTGGGTGCTGCGCCCGGGCTGGAAGAGGCGCCCGTCGTCAAGCTCCTGCAATCGGTTTTCGACGATGCCGTGCAGGCGCGCGCCTCTGATATCCATATCGAGCCGCAGGAAGAGCGCCTGCACATCCGATTCCGCATCGACGGCGTGCTGCACCTGCAGACTGAGGCGGACATCAAGATCGCTTCGTCGCTGGCCCTGCGCCTCAAGCTCATGTCAGGCCTCGACATCGCAGAAAAGCGCCTGCCCCAGGATGGCCGCTTCAACATCAAAGTTCGGCAGCAGCAGATCGACGTGCGCATTTCCACCATGCCCACCCAGTTCGGCGAGTCGGTGGTCATGCGCCTTTTGAACCAGAGCGGAGATGTTCTCAAGCTCGACTCGATCGGGATGCCCGCCGACATGCTGGAGCGGTTCCGTGCCATCATCCGCCGGCCCAATGGCCTGGTGCTGGTCACCGGCCCCACCGGCAGCGGCAAGACCACCACGCTGTATGGCGCGCTGGCCGAGCTCAACACCCAGGAAAGCAAGCTGATCACGGTCGAAGACCCGGTCGAATACCGCCTGCCCGGCGTCAACCAGGTCCAGGTCAACGAAAAGATCGACCTTACCTTCGCCCGCGTGCTGCGTTCCGCGCTCCGCCAGGACCCGGATGTCGTGCTGGTGGGTGAGATGCGCGACCAGGAAACCGCCCAGATCGGCATGCGCGCCGCCATGACCGGCCACCTGGTGCTGGCCACCCTGCATACCAACGACGTCGTCAGCACGCCCATCCGCCTGCTCGACATGGGCGTGCCGCGCTATCTCGTAGCGACCTCGCTGCAAGTGGTGCTGGCCCAGCGCCTGGTGCGGCTGGTCTGCGAAAGCTGCGCCGAGCCGCAAACGCTGAAACCCACCGAACGCGAATGGCTCAAGGCCGAACTGGGCGAGAATATCGACGCACACCGGATCATGCACGGCCGCGGCTGCCTGCACTGCAATGGCACCGGCTATCTCGGCCGCACAGGCGTTTACGAAATGCTGGAAATGACCGAATCACTCACCGATGCCGTCAGCCGCCACGATCCCGCATACTTTGTGAAAGCCGCCCAGGCGCAAATGGGCGGGCGCACCCTGCGCCGCCATGTCGTCGCACTTGTCGTTGCCGGCAAGACCACCGTGGCCGAGGCGATGCGCGTGAGCAGCCAGTTCGAGGACTGAATGGGAACGCCGTTCCTGATGCCCAGCCACTTTTTTCCCAGAGGTTGACGTGGCCTACTTCACCTACAAAGCCCGCAACGCGCGCGGCGAACTGATCCAGGGCGTACTCGAAAGCGCCGACAGCGGCGCCGTCGCCGACCAGCTGTTCAATACCGGCGTCACACCGGTCGAGATCCGCGAAACCCAGAAGCCGTCCTCTGACAATGCCGGAAACTGGTGGGCCCGACTCAGCGAGGAAAAAGTGCGTCCCCTCGACGTGCAGCTGTTCAGCCGCCAGATGTACACCCTGCTGAAAGCAGGCGTGCCAATCATGCGCGGCCTTGCCGGACTGCAGGAGTCTGCCAGCAATCCCGCTTTTGCCCGAGTGCTGCAGGATCTGCGCGAGTCGCTCGACTCCGGCCGCGAACTGTCCGCCAGCCTGCGCCGCCACCCGTCCGTATTCGATCCCTTCTACATCAGCATGGTGCGGGTCGGCGAAACGACCGGTCGCCTCGACGAGGTGTTCCTGCACCTTTTCGACCATCTCGAATTCGAGCGCGACATGAAGAGCCGCGTGCGCAGCGCGATGCGCTACCCGATGTTCGTGGTCATTACCATGGTTGCGGCCATTGCCGTGATCAATCTCCTCGTCATCCCGGCCTTCGCCAAGGTCTACGCCGGCTTTCATGCCGAACTGCCACTGGTCACCCGGATGCTCATCGCCGCCTCGGATTTCACCGTGCATTTCTGGACGCTGATGCTGGCTATCATTGCGGATGCCATCGTTGCCTTCCGGATGTACATCGCCACCCCCAACGGCGCCTACCGCTGGGACAGGGCCAAGCTGCGCTTTCCCGTCATGGGCAAGATCGTACTGAAAAGCGCGCTGGCGCGTTTCTCGCGCAGCTTCTCCCTGGCCGGAAAAAGCGGCGTGCCTGTTCTGCAGGGGCTCAACGTGGTTTCACAGACCGTGGACAACAAGCACATCGAGAGCCGCATCGAGCAGATGCGTGATGGCGTGGAACGTGGCGAAAGCATCCTGCGCACCGCCATGACCACAGGTGTATTTACTCCCGTGGTACTACAAATGATCGCCGTCGGCGAGGAAACCGGCGAACTTGATACTCTCATGGGCGAAGTCGCCGACATGTACGAACGGGAAGTCGACTACGAGCTTAAAACCCTCTCCGACCAGATCGAGCCAATCCTCATCCTGATGCTGGGCGTGCTGGTGCTGATCCTTGCGCTCGGCGTCTTCCTGCCAATCTGGGATTTGGGCAGCGTGGTATTGAAAAGATAACGCCAGATAAAAGAGAAAGACGCCCCAACTGAGCCAGCTTTGCTTTGTTCATGACCGCTCTCCATAGACAATCCGGCTCCAACCTGCTGGAACTGGCCGTCGCGGGAACCCTCATAGGCATCATCGCTGCGGTTTTCCTGAGCTACATGCTGCGCTACCAGGAAGTCGCTGAAAAAACCGTCATGGAAGCCACTGTCATCAATATGCGCACGGGGCTCAACCTGCGCATGGCGGAACTCATGGTGCAGGACAAGATGCACGAAATGGATGCCGTGGCCCGGGAAAATCCGATCAACTGGCTGGCCGGACCGCCCCCGAACTACCTCGGCCAGCTCGACAACCCGGTTCCCGAAAAGCTTGCGCGCGGCAGCTGGTACTTCGACAACTCGCACCAGCAGCTGGTTTATCTTCCCGACCGCTCGCGCCATCTCAAGCCGGCACTGGACGGCGAAAAGCTCATTCGCTTCCGTGTCACGGCCCAAATCAGCCCGGGCAGAAACGGCGCGCCGCCCCGAGTCGAGGGCGTGACTTTGTCCCCGGTTATCCCGTATGATTGGCCGGTATTCTGATGCGCCGCGCCGAGGGTCCTGGCCGGCCCGTTAAGCGGAGAAAAAAAATGAACAGGCAGCAAGCCGGCTTTACCCTCATCGAACTGGTCGTCGTCATTGCCATCATCGGCATACTTGCAGCCACCGCGCTGCCTCGCTTCGTCAACCTGCAGTCACAGGCGCGCGCTGCCAAGGCCCAGGCCATTTATGGCTCGATCAAGTCTGCCGCCGCACTGGCCCACGCCGGCTGCCTGGTCGATCTGGCCGGCCTGACGACCCCCTCCACCTGCACATCTACCGGAGGCACAACTAACATGGATGGACAGGCCATCGCCATGGTCAACCAGTATCCGGCAGCCAGTGAGGCCGGCATTATTGCCGCCGCCCAGTTGAACGCTGGCGCCGACAGTCTGACCATTACCCTGGGCAACCCCATCGTGGTCGACATCAATGGAGGCAATACTCCCAACTGCCGCATCACTTATACACAGGCCGGGGCCGGCCCCACCGCCCCGGTCGTGACTCCCACCACAAGCGGCTGCTAGCCGAAAAAGACCACGTAAAAAAAGTTCCCTGATACCCTAAATTATCAGCTTGACCTGCCGATAATCAGCCAGGCGTTGGGCCTGTCTTATGTCCGGTTGCCGAAAATACGGTTCTTAAAATTGTGGAGAAACATAAAATGCGGAGTACACAAAAAGGCTTTACCCTGGTCGAGTTGGTTGTGGTCATCGTCATTCTGGGCATCCTGGCAGCAACAGCCCTTCCGAAATTCATCGATCTGAGCTCCGAGGCCGATCAGGCGGCGACCGAAGGTGTCGCCGGCGCCCTGGGTTCGGCTGCCGCCATCAACTATGGCGCGAGAAAAGCGAACTCGAGCCTTGGCGTTGCCGTAGCGGACTGCACGGATGTATCCGGCGCGATGCAATCTATGCCTGCCGGCTATACCATTACGTCCGCGGCCATTGCCGCCGATGAAACTGTCACCTGTACTGTCACCGGCGGCAACAGCACCACCGCAACCTTTTCCGCCACCGGGATTTAAGTACTAGTCATTCTGGACACAGCCTGCTCTTTGCAGGCTGTGCCTCATGTTTGATTTTGACTGCCCAAAATGCCTGCAAGCCGAGGCCATAAAAGTGCTAGAGGCTTCTCACGAATGTGCCCAGTGCAGGACAAAAAAGCAAATTCGTGCCGGAGCAAAGGATTTTTGAATTGCCGTAAAGCCCTAAAAAAACGGCACGCACGGATTTATGCAAAAACCGGGTGCCTCAGCTTTGACCCAGGCCTAACCTCGGATCCCGAACGTCTCGTTGCGGTTCGCGGCACCCTGCGCGAAAGGATGGCGACATCGCCCCTGCTTGACCATGCAGGTTTCACGCGCAACCAGGAAGCGGCCTATCGCGACATGTGACAGAGGTGCCGTGGCGCATAGCATTCCACGGGCTGCGGCTCGACCGCAACAGGCTGCGAAATCCTGCTTTTTGATAAACTGGCAGCAGCGCTTTTGGCATCCCCTGTACGGAATGCCACCCCGACAACTGCGGAGTGTTGGGCCACAAGAACGATCATGAACTTGATAGCGGAACAAATCGAATCCGTTGTTCAAACGGAAAGAAGCGCTTGGCCCGCCGGCGGGCGTTCTGGACGCGGCCTTCAATACTCCTGCCATCGGTCGAGCTTCGGCGAGCGTGGCTTCACGCTAGTAGAGCTGATCGTAATCATTACCGTTATCAGCGCCCTCGCCGTTGTCGCGCTGCCGCGGCTGCAGGACAAGGGGCTCAAGGAGCGTGCTTTTCACGACCAGACACTGGCAGCCCTGCGCTACGCGCAGAAAGCCGCCGTGGCGCAGCGCAGGACGGTGTGCGTAACCGCGGGCGCCAGCAGCATCAGCCTGACGATCGCATCAGCCGCAGGGTCCGGCTCCTGCAATACCAACCTGGCAGGCCCCAGTGGCGGCAGTCCTTATACCGTCAGCGCGCCTTCCGGGGTGAGTTTTACTTCTTCATCCAGCTTCAACTTCAACGCCCTCGGGCAAGCCAGTGCCAGCGCAACTTTTCAGGTAAGCGGCGCCTCCGAAAGCATCACGGTGGAACAGGAAACCGGCTATGTCCATTGACAAGCGCAGAATGGCCGGCATTTCCCTGGTCGAACTAATCCTGTTCATCCTCATTGTCAGCGTTGGCCTCGCCGGGATTTTGTCTGTCATGAACATCACGGTCCAGCACAGTGCCGACCCCATGGTGCGCAAGCAGGCGCTTGCAGTGGCGGAATCCCTGCTGGAAGAAATCAGCCTCAAGAACTACGCCAACCCGACCGGTGGCTACAGCGGCAGTCAGCGCGCCCTGTTCGATGATGTGGATGATTACAACGGCTACGCCTCGGCAGGCATTGTAGACATCGACGGCAGCGCGATCGGTGCGCTAAGCGGATACAGCATCGCATCGGTCACCGTCGCAGTCGTTCCCGTGGGTGGCGTTGCCGAAACCAAGCGCATTTCGGTGACCGTCAACGGACCGGGCAATGAATCCATCACCCTGAGCGGCTATCGCACCAACTATGCGCCGTAAACTTGTCCGCCCCCTCTGCACACCATCTGAACGCGAGACCGGTTTCACCCTCGTCGAGCTGGTCGTGGTGATTGCAATCACCTCGATCATTGCCGCCGTGGTTGCAGTCTTCATTCAGGCGCCGGTCAAAGGCTATTTTGATGCAGCACAGCGCGCCGAACTGACCGACACGGCCGATACCGCGCTGCGCCGAATGGCGCGCGACCTGCGCCTCGCACTGCCGAACAGCGTGCGCGTTGGCGGAACCTCGGTCGAGTTTCTGGAAACCCGAACCGGGGGACGCTATCGCACGGCAGGCGACGGCGGCGCAGCCCCGGCGAACGAGCTGGATTTCACCACTACCGACTCCAGTTTCGATGTGCTGGGCAGCTTGAGCCATACCCCACAGGTCAACGATCTCGTCGTGGTGTACAACCTCGGTGTCGAGGGGGCGGACGCCTGGGCCGGTGACAATTCATCGAGCATCACCGGGGTCAGCGGCAACACGATCTCGATCACGGCCAAGAAATTCCCCTTCGAGTCGCCCGGCAACCGCTTTCATGTGGTCAGCGGGCCAGTCAGCTACATTTGCGACGGCGTCGGCATCAATGCCAGCGGCACCGGCACCGGCACCTTGCGGCGCTACTCGGGCTATGCCGTTTCCGCCGCCCCTGCCAGCGGCAGCAGCGCCCTGCTGGCGGACAAGGTAAGCGCATGCAGCTTCACTTATGCACAGGGCGTCACCGAACGCAGCGGTCTGGTAAGCATGCAACTTCAAATATCCAAATCTGGCGAGTCCGTGTCGCTCTATCACGAGGTGCATGTGCCCAATGTCCCCTGACAGGTTTTCCACACCCCATGCCCAGCGGGGCTTCGCCATCACGACAGCCATCTTTCTGCTGGTCGTGCTGGCTGCGCTGGGAACAGCCATGCTGACTTTCTCCTCAGCCCAGCATGCCGGTGCAACCATGGATGTGCAGGGTGCACGCGCCTATCAGGCCGCGCGTGCGGGAATTGAATGGGGCGCCTATCAGGTGCTGCACGGTAGCGGCTGTGGCGGCTCCACATTCACGGTCGATGGCTTCAGCGTTACGGTGACCGCCAGTTCGCAGACCAGCGGCTCGCTCATCGCCTGTCAGATCACCTCGACGGCCAGCGCCGGCAGCATCGGACAAATGAACCATCAGGAACGCCAGCTCCAGGCGATGATCGTGAAATGAGCATGCGCAAACCGACCCCTCGGATTACTGGAACCCGGCATTTTTCGCGGTTCGCCAGGACGGTGGTGCTCGTTCTGGCATCGCTGCTGTCGCTCCCGCTGCTCGCAGCAACCACGATCAACTCGGCCACCCTCGATGGCGCAGTCTATACCAGCGCCAGCCCCTACTACGTAAGATCCGGCCAATCCATTTCAGTCACGCTCAACGTGACTCAGTCAGGCGGCGGCAACTGGCGTTCGAGCGGTGCAGATTTTGGCTATGGCGTCTGGACGGTAGGGACAAACTGTTCCAACACGCCCAGCTCGACGCCGGCCAACGGGACCTACAACGTCACATTCAGCTCCACGGTGCCGCCAACGGCAACCGGCACGTTAAGCGCCAATTTCGGCACGTTCACGAACGTTGCATGCGGCGGCAGCGGCGGCACTCTCACCTGGACCAACGCGCTGGTCGTGGATGACGCGCCGCCCACGGTCGTTTCCATCCTGCGCGCCAATGCAAACCCCACAAACGCAGCGAGCGTTTCCTGGTCGATCACGTTCAGCGAGATCGTGACCGGCGTCGATTCGGGCGATTTCGCGCTGGCTCAGGCCGGCGGCATGAGCGGCGCCGCCATCACCTCGGTCACAGGAAGCGGCACCAGCTGGGTGGTCACCGCAAGCACCGGCAACAAGACCGGCACCCTCGGCCTCAACCTGGTGGACAACGATACGATCAAGGACCGTGCCGGCAATCCCCTTGGCGGCACGGGGACCGGCAACGGCAACCTTACGGGGGAAATCTACTCCTTTAGCAGCATTAGCAGCTTCGATGCCGTCGAGACCAGTGCAGCCAGGGCGACGCCCATCTACACCAAGCTCGCCGGTACCAGCTTCTCGCTCGACATCCTCGCACTCAACAGCGACAACTCGCTTGCGACCGGCTACACCGGCACAGTGAACGTGAAGCTGGTAGACGCCAGCGGGGGGGCAGCCTGCGCCAGCATGCCGCTACTACAGGACTACGGCAACCTGACATTCAACACGGGAACCGGGCGCAAGGCCATGAGCTTCACCTACGCCAGCGCGGCACGCAATGCCCGTATCCGCATCTACGATTCCTCGGCGAACGTCACCGCCTGCTCAACCGACAATTTTTCGATCCGCCCAATCAGCCTGACCCTTGCCTCGGCCACCGCCAACGCCGACACCACCGGGA
>DAIMZB010000074.1:0-8207 GCA_036734185.1 Thiobacillaceae bacterium
TTCCGCCGGCGTGCGTCCGCAGCCGACGCAAAAGGCGCCTGTGGGGTCGAGCGTCTTCTCGAGGGGGGCAAGCAGTTCGGTCAGGGCATCGGCCAGTGCCGAACGCAAGGCTGCCGCATCGGAGAGATGCTCGCGGGCAACCTGCTTGCGCAGGCGTTCAAGCAGGGATTCCGTGGCGTCCACCCCCACATCGGCGGTGAGCAGGACGGTTTCGAGTTCCTCGTAAAGGGCCTCGTCGATCTTGCGCCCGGCGCCGAACAGGCCGGCCAGCTGACCGCCAAGCTTTTCACGGGTTTTGGCCAGGCCGGCCTTGAGGCGCTGCGCCCAGCCGGCGGGGGCGGCTGTCCTATCGGGCTCTGCGGGACGGCTGGACAAAGAGGGGCTTTTCAGGAAACCGAACACAAAATTTATGGTCAGGTGGGGGTTGGCGCTATTTTATCATTCACACTCTGGATTACTCATTGCGCAGTTTGGAGAACCATGCGACTCAAGACAGCATTGCTTCTGGTTTCAATCGCCCTGCCGGCCGCGGCGGGTGTCACCGACGTCAGGCTGGACAACGGCCTGCGCGTCATCGTCAAGGAAGACCATCGCGCCCCGGTGGCGGTATCGCAGCTCTGGTACAAGGCCGGCAGCATGGATGAGCACAACGGCGTGACAGGCGTCGCCCATGTGCTTGAACACATGATGTTCCAGGGCACCGAGAAAGTGCCGGAAGGCCAGTTTTCCAAGCGCATCGCCGCTGCTGGCGGGCGCGAAAACGCGTTTACCAACCGCGATGTCACCGTGTACTTCCAGCAGCTGCAGAAAGACCGTCTGCCGGTGGCATTCGAGCTGGAAGCGGATCGCATGGCCAACCTGCAACTCAAGGACGAATCCTTTGCGAAGGAACTGCAGGTGGTGATGGAAGAGCGCCGCCTGCGCACCGAGGACAATCCGCATGCCGTGGTTTACGAGCAGCTCATGGGCGCGGCTTTTCAGGCCCACCCCTACCGCAATCCCGTCATCGGCTGGATGGCTGACCTGGAGAGCATGGCCGCGCAGGATGCGCGCGACTGGTATCAGCGCTGGTACGCGCCCAACAATGCCACGCTGGTGGTGGCGGGTGACGTGAACCCGCAGGACGTGATTGACCTGGCGAAAAAAACCTTCGGTCCCCTCGCAGCCAAGCCGCTGCCGGTGCGCAAGCCGCAGGAAGAGCCGCAGCAGCGGGGAGAACGGCGCATCGTCGTGAAAGCGCCCGCCAAACAGCCCTACCTTCTGATGATTTACCGCGCGCCGGATTTGCGCGATGTCGAAAAGGACGTGATGCCCTGGGCCATGCAGGTGCTGGCCGGCGTGTTGAACGGAAATGATTCGGCACGGCTCAACAAGCGGCTGGTCAAGGAACAGCGCATCGCCGCAGAAGTCGGGGCCGGCTATGACGGCATCAACCGCGGCCCTGCCACCTTCTACCTCGATGCCACGCCCAGCGAGGGCACGCGCGTGAGCGAACTGGAAAAGGCGATCAAGGCGGAAATCCGCCGCATCCAGCAGGCCGGCGTAAGCGAGGACGAGTTGAAACGCGTCAAGGCCCAGGTCATCGCCGGGGAGGTTTACCAGCGCGACTCGGTGTTCTACCAGGCGATGCAGCTGGGCGAGCTGGCCACACTCGGTCTGCCGCTCGATCTGCTGGAGAAACGCGCAGACAAGCTCAAGTCGGTGACGGCGGAAGAGGTGAGGGCCGCCGCGAACCTGTTGACCGACGACAATCTATCGGTGGCCGAGCTGGAGCCGCAGCCAATTGAACATCAGACGAGCAGGCCTGCCTTGGAAGGGGTGAATCATGTGCGTTAAACGATTGCTCACGCCGCTTGCTATGCTGTTCCTGGCCCTGCCGGCCTGGGCGGGCGTCAACATCCAGAACTGGACGACATCCGGCGGCGCACGCGTGTACTTTGTTGAGAATCACGATATCCCCATGCTGGATGTCGCGGTGGACTTCCCTGCGGGCAGCCGCTTCGACACTGCCGACAAGAGCGGCCTGGGAGCGTTGGCCCACACCATGCTCGACCAGGGCGCCGGCGGCCTCAGCGACGTCGCCATCGCGCAGCGCCTGGCCGATGTCGGCGCCGTGCTGGACGGCGTTTTTGACCAGGACCGGGCCGGCGTTTCGCTGCGCACGCTGTCCAGTGCGCGCGAACGCGATGCAGCGCTGTCGATGCTGGCGGCGATTCTGCACAAGCCGGAATTTCCATTGTCTGCAATGCAGCGCGAGCGCGCGCGGATGCTCGCCCAGCTCCGTGACGACGAATCACGTCCCGGGGACATCGCATCGAAATCGTTTTATCGGTCGCTTTACGGCGACCAGGGCTATGGGCTGCCAGTAACCGGGACAGCCCAGGGGCTTGGCAAACTCAAGCGCAGCGACCTGCAGGACTGGTACAAGGCGCGTTACCGGGCGGGCGGCGCGGTGATTTCCATCATCGGCGACATGAGCCGCGCCGACGCGGAGCAGTTGGCAGCGCGCCTGGCGGCCGGTTTGCCCCAGGGTGTGCCCGCCGAAGCGGCCGCCTCACCCGTGGCGCTGCCGCCGGCGCAGAAGCGCATCACCTATCCCTCTTCGCAGAGCCACGTGCTGATCGGCCAGGTCGGCATGGCGCGCAGCGACCCGGATTATTTCGCGCTCTATGTCGGCAACCATATTCTCGGCGGCAGCGGCTTCGATTCGCGCATCATGGACGAGGTCAGGCAGAAGCGCGGCTTTGCCTATTCCGCCTACAGCTACTTCATGCCCATGGCGCAGCCCGGGCCGCTGGTGATCGGCCTGCAGACCAAGAATTCGCAGGCCGGCGACGCCATGAAGGTGGCGCGCGACACGGTGGCCAGGTTCGTGGCCGAGGGGCCGACCGAGGCTGAGCTGGCCCAGGCCAGGAACAATCTTGTCGGCGGTTTCCCGCTGCGCATCGACAGCAACAAGAAAATCCTCGACTACCTGCGCGCCATCGGCTTTTATCGTCTGCCGCTGACATACCTCGACGACTGGATCAAGTCCGTGGAGGGTGTGACCCTGCAACAGATACGAGACGCATTCAAGCGCCGCGTCCATCCCGAAGCATTTTCAGTCGTGGTCGTAGGCGGCGATGCCGGCTAAGCCCGCGCGCCAGGCCGGCCAGGTGCGCATCATCGGCGGCGAGCACCGGCGCCGGGTGCTGCATTTTCCGGATCTGCCCGGGTTGCGCCCGACGCCGGATCGCGTGCGCGAGACGCTGTTTAACTGGCTGGGGCAGGAGCTGATCGGCCTCGTTTGCCTGGATGCGTTCGCGGGCAGCGGTGCCCTCGGCTTCGAGGCGGCTTCGCGCCACGCCGCGCGGGTGGTCATGCTGGAATCCTCGCGCCAGGCCTGCGATGCGCTCAAACAAAACCGCCAGCAGCTCAAGATGGAGCGCGTTGAAATCCAGCAGGCCGAAGCGCTGTCCTGGATGCGCACCGCGGGCGAGCGCTTCGATGTCGTTTTCCTCGACCCGCCGTTTGCGAGCGAGCTCGCCGGGCAGGCGCTGGCGCTGGCGGGCGGCCTGCTCAATCCACAGGGCTCGATCTACCTGGAGCAGGGCGACAGGATCACGCCGCCTGAAGGGTTTATCATTCACCGTGAGGGACGGGCCGGGCAGTCCCGCTTCGCGTTGCTTAGGAGAAGCTGAATTGCTGAAAGCCATTTATCCAGGCACCTTTGATCCCATCACGCGCGGTCATGAGGATCTCATTCGCCGCGCCGCGCGGCTGTTCGATGAAATCGTGGTCGCCATTGCCGAGAACCGCAACAAGGCGCCCTTTTTCAGCCTGGATGAGCGCGTCGAGATCGCCCGCGAAGTGCTTGCCGACATTCCGGGGGTGCGGGTGGAGGGTTTTTCCAGCCTGCTCATCGATTTTGCTGCCAAACATGAAGCCCATGTCGTGCTGCGCGGCCTGCGCGCCGTCTCGGATTTCGAGTATGAGTTTCAGCTTGCCGGCATGAACCGCAACCTGAAGCCGGACATCGAAACCATCTTCATGACGCCGTCCGACCAGTACATGTTCATTTCCTCCAGCATGGTGCGCGAGATCGCCCGTCTGGGCGGCAACGTCAGCCCCTTCGTACACCCCTTGGTTATGCGGCGATTAAGTGAGAAAATAAGCGCAAGCTAATATAACCATGACGAGGTATCAACCATGGCTCTGATGATTACCGATGAATGCATCAATTGCGATGTCTGCCTGCCAGAGTGCCCGAACGAGGCAATTTCCCAGGGTGACGAGATCTACGTGATTGACCCCAACAAATGCACCCAGTGCGTGGGCCATTTCGATACGCCGCAGTGCCAGGAAGTCTGCCCGGTGGATTGCATCCCGCTTAACCCCGATTACGAGGAAAGCGAAGAAGAGCTGATGGAAAAGTACCAGCGCCTGACCGGAAAAGCCGCCTGAGCGACTGGCAGATGGATTGATGAAAAAAGCCCGGCATGCCGGGCTTTTTTCATGCCTGCAGCAAGCCTTAGGCTGACTGCTCCATGAGCCTCGATCCCTCGACGTCGTCGGCAAGGCTTTCGCCGATCAGTGAATTCAGGCTTGCCAGTTGTTCAAGCTGTTGCTCGGCGGAGGCTGCGTTGGCATTCAGCTCTTCGATGCGCTGGTCGAGTGTCTCGGTCGCGTCGTGGATTCGCTGCACGCTCTCCAGTCTGCGCTTCAACTGGATCTGGTGCTCGCGTACCTGGGTTTCCATGGGGGCAATCAAGGCCTTCAGCCAGGACTCGGTTTCGCGGTTGGCGATTTCGTAGACATGCACCACGCGGCTCGCCAGGGTTTCGAAAAACTTGGAGGTCAGGCTGTGCTGGCCCTGGGTCAGCATCTGCAGCACAGTGTTGAAGCGCTCGTTGAAAATGCGCTCGAGCCGCTCGATTTCCTTGTGGAAGCGGACCAGGTTGTGCGAGGGCGGGCTGATGGCGGAAAGGCCATGTTCGTCGCTGAACTTGCGATACATGGCGGCCATCATGGCCTGGATTTCATCCACCTGATGGCCGGCCTTGGAGAGGTTTCCGCGCATGGCGGAAAAGAACTCCAGCATGGCATCGCGCATGTCGCGGCTGAAGCGGCTTTGCTCCATGTCCCTGCGGGTTTTCTTCACTTCGGCGTGCAGCCGCGGCATGCCAAGGTGCCTGCGAAGGGTGTCGGCATGGTGGGCAAAGATCGTGCGCAGGGCCTTGAACTGGCTCATGCCGGTCTCGAACTGCCGGGTCTCGTGGTTGACCTTGAGCATGATCTGGGCAACCACGTCGCGGTTCTTTCCGCGCAGGCCTTCGAGCTCCTCAACCTGGTCCTGGATGCTGGCAAGGCGGGCTTCGACCAGCTCGGTGGTCTTGACCACGATGTCCTCGATGGCACCGTGTGTCGACTGGCGCACGAGTTCCTGCTTGAACGGAATGAGTTCCGCCGTCAGTGCGGCTTCCAGCTCGGGCAGCCGGCTTTTTTCCAGCAGGGCAAGATTGTGCTGCACCTTGGCGACCAGCGCCTTTTGCGCAGACACGGGATAGAGCTGCGATTCGGGCAATTCCAGCTGCTCGGCGCTGATGCGCACTTGCCGGGCAATTTCGGCATTGACCTGATCGGTGCTCTTGAGGTCATCCCACAGACCGTCGATCTTGTTCAGCACCACCAGCCTGCCGCGGCTCGCACCTTGCAGGGGCGCGATGTGTTTGCGCCAGATTTCGATGTCGCTCCTCGTGACGCCGGTGTCCGCGGCGAGGATGAACAGCACCGCATGCGCGCTCGGCAGCAGGTTGAGCGTGAGTTCCGGCTCGGTGCCGATGGCGTTCAATCCGGGCGTGTCGAGGATGACCAGGCCCTTTTCCAGCAAGGGATGCGGAAAGTTGATCAACGCGTGGCGCCAGCGCGGTATCTCCACTGTGCCGTCGCGCGCCAGCGTGCGCGCGGTCTCTTCGTCATCGGGGTTGATGAGACCGTACTCGGCAGCGATGTCCCCGGAGACTTGCAGCGTGTCGGACAGCCGGGTCAGGGTCTCGCGCATCTGGTCGGCAGAACCTGGGTCCAGCGGGAGCGAGGTCCACTCGTCCGGGTGGCGCTTGAAATCCGATACCGTGCCTTCGCGGGATTTGGTCTGGATGGGTAACAGCCGGATGGAAGGCAGGCTACCGGCCTCGTAATAAAGCTCGGTCGGACACATGGTGGTGCGGCCGGCAGACGAGGGCAACACGCGCTGGCGATAGTCGGAGAAGAAAATTGCGTTGATCAGCTCGGACTTGCCGCGCGAGAACTCGGCCACGAATGCCACATTGAGCCGGTCCTCATCGAGGTGTTCGAGAAGCTGCTTCAGCTTGAGGTCGGTTTCGGCGTCGTTCAGCTCCTGTGCGGAAAGCCAGTCGCGCAGGGCCAGAATGTGTTCTGAGACCCCATTGCGCCAGCTGCTGTAACGCTCGAATTCGGTAACCAGGGTGGCAGACATGTTGTTGGGCGTTTTCACCTTGACAGTAACGGTAACGGACAGCGGCCAGACATCTTGAGCATGTCGCTGGCCGCTGGCTCCCTATTTCTGGCAGGCCGGACAGTAAAAGGTGGAACGCTGTCCGGTCGCGAGCTTCTTGATGACTGTGCCGCAGACCTTGCAGGGCAGACCGGCGCGATCATAGACTTTGGTGTGCAGCTGGAAGTAGCCCAGTTCGCCGTCTGCCGCGACGTAATCCCTCAGCGAACTGCCGCCGGCGTTGACCGCATTTTGCAGGGTCGTCTTGATGGCCTTTGCAAGGCTCGCGCACTCGGCGCGCGTCAGGCGACCGGCGGCCCGGCCCGGACGGATGCCGGCGCGGAAAAGCGATTCCGAGGCATAGATGTTGCCCACGCCGACCACGATCCGGCTGTCCATGATCAAATTCTTGATCGATGTTTTGCGCCCTCGGCAGGCGGCATGGAGGTGTTCTGGTGTGAAGTCGCCGGTCAGCGGTTCCGGGCCCAGGTGGGCCAGCAGGGGATGGCGCGTTGGGTCGTCCGTCAGCAGTACCGCGCCGAAGCGCCGCGGGTCGCGCAGGCGCAGGATCTCGCCGCCCTTGAACAGCCAGTCGATGTGGTCGTGCACGGCGGGCGGTTCATCGCTGTTAACGAAACGCAGGCTGCCGGACATGCCCAGGTGCACGATCTGGAACACGTTGCCGAAATCGAACAGCAGGTATTTGCCGCGGCGCTTGATCGTCAGCAGTTTTTTTCCAGCGAGTCGCGCATTGAGGTCGGCGGGCACCGGCCAGCGCAGCTGCGGATGGCGGACCTCGACCCTGGAGATGGTTTTACCCAGCAAGCGCGGTTCGAGGCCGCGCCGGGTGGTTTCGACTTCGGGCAATTCGGGCATGGATGTACGCAAAGACTGAATTCAGGCAGGCGAGTGTAAAATAAATCGATGAACCGCGCGCTGCATGCTTTTTTGCTGGTATTCGCCTTCCTGTTTGCCCAGGCAGGCTGGGCCGCGCACTCGGCAACCCATGTCGTGGCGCAAAGCCATGCTGATGACCAGAGCCTTCCTTCTGACGCGCCCTGCGAGCTTTGTGTCGGCTATGCGCAACTCGGTGCCGGCGCGCCGCTGCCCGTGCAGCCGGTTTTGCCGGTGTGCGAGGCGCATTACCAAAAGCCCGAGTCGACCGTTCGGGCCTTCTTTGCCCGCGTAATCCTTCATTCGCGCACCCGCGCCCCCCCTGTTTATCCCGTCTGAAGCAGTCAAGTCCCCGCTCGCCTGCCGAGCGGACTGTGTCAATTCTTCTTTGACGAGGATGAACCATGTTCCAACGCACACTGTGCGCTGCCGGCATCGCCCTGATGCTGGCTCCGCCCGCCCAAGCCGCCGATGATCTGTCGAGTATTCGCGCCGAGATCGACCAGCTCAGGCAGCAATACGAAAAACGCATCGCCGACCTGGAAACGCGCCTGCAGGCAGCCGAAGCCAAGGCGGAGTCTGCGCAGCAGACCGCCAGCGCGCCTTCCGCACCGGCGCCTGCGCCGGCATCAAGCACCAACAGTTTTAATCCGGATGTTTCCCTGATTCTGCAGGGGCAGTATGCCAATCTTGGCAAGGCGGCCAATGGCCAGATCAGCGGCTTTTTGACGCCCGAAGGCCAGGCCCGTCCGCCGAAAGGCTTCTCGATCGACGGCGCTGAGCTCATGTTCTCCGCCAACATCGATCACCTGTTCAGGGG
>DAIMZB010000075.1:0-7797 GCA_036734185.1 Thiobacillaceae bacterium
AAAATCCCTGGCCGGCTGCGCCAATCACTGGATGCCGCAGGAAATCAACATGAGCCGCGACATCAGCCAGTGGAAGGACCCCAACGCGCTGAGTGAGGACGAGCGCCGCCTGGTCAAGCGCAACCTCGGCTTCTTCGTCACCGCCGATTCGCTGGCCGCGAACAACATCGTGCTCGGCACCTACCGCCACATCACTGCCCCCGAGTGCCGCCAGTACCTGCTGCGTCAAGCCTTCGAAGAAGCCATCCACACCCACGCCTACCAGTACATCGTGGAAAGTCTGGGCCTGGACGAATCGGAAATCTTCAACGCCTATCACGAGATCGAGAGCATCCGCGACAAGGACGATTTCCTCATCCCCTTCATCGACACCCTCACCAACCCCAACTTTAAGACCGGCACCCCCGAGGCCGACCAGAAGCTGCTCAAGTCGCTGATCGTGTTCGCCTGCATCATGGAAGGCCTGTTCTTCTACGTCGGCTTCGTGCAGATCCTGGCGCTGGGCCGCCAGAACAAGATGACCGGCGCCGCCGAGCAGTACCAGTACATCCTGCGCGACGAGTCCATGCACTGCAACTTCGGCATCGACCTCATCAACACCATCAAGCTGGAAAACCCGTACCTGTGGACCAACGAGTTCAAGGAAGAACTCAAGGCGCTATTTCAAAAAGGTGTGGAACTGGAATACCGCTACGCCGAAGACACCATGCCGCGCGGCGTGCTCGGCCTCAACGCCAGCCAGTTCAAGGAATACCTGCGCTTCATCGCCAACCGCCGCTGCCAGCAGATCGGCCTCGACGAACTCTTCCCCCACGCCACCAACCCCTTCCCCTGGATGGCGGAAATGATCGACCTGAAGAAGGAGAAAAACTTCTTCGAGACCCGGGTGACGGAATATCAGACAGGCGGGGCGTTGAGCTGGGATTGACCAGCTTGAGAGAAAAAGGCGCAGGGGACTGCGCCTTTTTAATTTGGCCATAAGCCACCTCTCTGTACGAGCCAGAGCCCCTCTCTTGGCTGGTGCTGCATGTCCCATGAGGTAATGATGCGACCAAATCGATGAAATTGCTGCCATGAATCAAGAAGATCACGCCTGTCTATTCTGCAATATTCCCCATGAGCGGGTTGTAATTGAAAATGCACTTATGTTTGCTATTCGAGATGGCTTCCCTGTAACCCCGCTACATACTCTGATCATACCCAAACGGCATGTAAGGGATTATTTCGGTCTTACTAGCGAGGAAATTCTGGCCGCTGATGAGATGCTCAACAAGCTCAGCAATTTGATACAAACAGAGGACCAATCCGTTCAAGGCTTTAATATCGGAATAAATGCCGGAGCGGCAGCTGGGCAGACCATTTTCCACTGTCACATCCACCTCATCCCAAGAAGAGAAGGCGACGTCGAAAATCCACGTGGTGGGGTACGCCATCTGATACCAGGCAAAGGATTCTACTAGAACATCGTGAGTTCGAACTTCACCCCAAAAAGTCCATCGCTAGAGGACTATTGGCGAAGCATCATTCTTTTTGGCCGTAATGTAGCCAGCTATAAATTCGCCCTCGCCAAATCTCTTCTTGAATTGGCACCGAATTCCGGCCAGCTCATCAAAATTGAAGACCTAGCAGAGCCATTCGCCCGCCACATTGTCCAGCACCTTAAGTTAGCCGACAAACAAAGCACTTCATCCAGCAGCAAATTTCTAGATGCTTGCAGGCAATTCAATAGTGACGAAACATCTCTGGAACAGCTTATTGAGAAAACTGTTCAATATGGATTCAACAACGTTATTGATGCTTTTCATATGGTCGGTCAGGAACCCACACCAAAAAAATTCTTTCTAGATGAACGAAAGGCTCATCAAGGAATACGTATCACCGAAGAACTCTCGGAACTCCTAACGAGAACTCAGGCCTCGAACCTGCCAAGCGAAGTTGAATCACGCTGGCGCTTAGTTGAAACTGCATGGGAGTTGGGTATTTCCAGAAGCTTGGTTGCAATCAATTATGATGATGAGTCAAGCGAACTCTATACCTTCGACCAATCGCATAGACGAAAGTCTGTAACTGGAAGTCGTTCAGCTCTTAACGGCTATCAGAAGGGGAAATGCTTTTACTGCTTTGATGACATATACATCAGCGACACCACATCACCGCCTGACGTTGACCATTTCTTTCCGCACACGTTGAAACAACATGGTTTCGGATCACAAATTGATGGCATATGGAATCTGGTTCTGTCATGCCAGCGGTGTAATAGAGGGGCAGGCGGAAAATCGGACAAGCTGCCAACCGTTCACCTGCTGGAACGCCTTTCACGCAGAAACGAATATCTGATTGGCAGCCATCATCCTTTACGTGAAACTTTGATGACTCAGACAGGTGTCACCGAAGTACAGAGGAGAGCCTTCCTCAATAATATGCATAATCGTGCATGGGCATTGCTTATCCACACTTGGCAAGCCCAGGAGGTTGCTGAGCCGCTTTTCTGAGATTGAATTAAAGTGGCAATCAGCCCGTGCTACCATCCCCCGCGATGCAACTCCGTCAACGTCTCCGCGATCTCGGCGCAGCGGACTGCGCACTAAACTGCTCAAAACCTGAGGGAGCACCATGCAGCCCGGCCGCCGCCATTTTCTTTTGACTTCTTGCGCGATCGCACTTTCGGCAGCCTGGCAATCCGGCAGCGCACAGACCTTCGAGGACCGTACTAACGCCTGGCGCCGCCGCATCAAATCCATTCTGTCCAAAGGCACCCTGCCCATCATCGACCTGCAGGCGACCTATATCGAAGGCAAGACCGACGTGGCCTGGATGATGGAAAAGATGGATGAACTCGGCGTTGCGCAGATTGCCTTCGCCCCGGCCAACGCGCCCAATGGCCAGCCCTCGCTCGATCTGCACAGGAAATATCCGGAATATTTCATCCCCGCCACCAACAGCGGCGAGTTCCCGCGCTGGTGGACTGACCCGATGGCTTTCATTTCCGGCGTGCGCAAGGACCTGGAGTCGGGCAACTATGCCTTCATGGGCGAGCATGAGTTTCGCCATTACCCGTCGCCCGAGCAGATCAAAGGCGGGCGCAGCGACCGGGACATTACGGTGGAACTGGACAGCCCCATCGGCGATGCGCTGTTCCAGTTGAGCGAAGAATTTGGCAAGGCCTTCCAGATTCACTACGAAATCGAGGATCGGCTCCTGCCCCCGCTGGAAGCGGTGCTGGCCCGGCACCCCAAAGCCAGGGTCATCTGGTGCCATCTGGCGATGATCCGCTACCCGGATCGCACGAGCCGGTACGGGCCGGAGTACGTGCGCGCGCTCATCGAGCGCTTCCCCGGCCTGCACTTCGATTTGGCCGTGCCGCCAGCGGAGAGCATTTACCAGCCTTCTGGCGCGCGTCAATCCACCCTGTACGCCAATGGCCAAATCGATCCGAAGTGGCTGGCCGTGATGGAAGCCTTCCCTGAACGCTTCCTCGCAGCCAGCGACTACCGGCCACCGACCGAGCGCGATTATCCGCACACGATTTTGAACCAGCGGAAGATACTCGATGCGCTGAGCGAACGCGCGCGCCACCTGGTGGCTTACGGCAACGCATGGCGCCTCGTGACAGGCGCGCCCTGGCAAGTCTAGTCCCCAGGCCGGGGCAGCGCCTGCGAGGCCACTCGCGGATTCCCTCAAGAATGGAATGGAAGCGTGACGAGGCCCAGCACCGACTTGTTTGCCCGGAGCAAACCAGCCCCTGCCTGATCCGCCCCGCGCCCCGTGCTACCATCCCCCGCCATGAAACTTCCCCAACTCCGCCAACGTCTCCGCGATCTCGGCGCCGCGCCCTGCCATGAGGGGCGCGTGCTGCGTTCGTGGCTGCAGGGGCGCTCGCTCGACACCAAGCGGCAGCGCGCCGAGGACTATTTTCCCCTGGCCTTGCGCGACGGCCTGCCCGGCTTTTTCGACGAATTGCAGGGCCTGGCGCGGGTGCAGTCCGAGCACCCCGGCGAGGACGGCTCGGCCCGCCTGCTGGTGAGGCTGGCGGATGGCCAGACGGTGGAGAGCGTGCTGCTGCCGAAGGATGGCCTGTGCGTGTCCACCCAGGTCGGCTGTGCGGTGGGCTGCGTGTTCTGCATGACCGGCCGCGCCGGCCTCTTGCGCCAGCTTTCCAGCGCGGAGATCGTGGCGCAGGTGGTGCTGGCGCGCAGCCGCCGCGCGGTGAAGAAGGTGGTGTTCATGGGCATGGGCGAGCCGGCGCACAACCTGGACAACGTGCTGGAGGCGATCGACCTGCTGGGCACCGAGGGCGGCATCGGCCACAAGAACCTGGTGTTCTCCACCGTGGGCGACCGCCGCGTGTTCGAGCGGCTGCCGCATGAAGCGGTGAAGCCCGCGCTGGCGCTCTCGCTGCACACCACCAATGCTGAACTGCGCCGTCGGCTGCTGCCCAAGGCGCCCGACATCGCGCCGGACGAACTGGTCGAGCTGGGCGAGGCCTATGCCCGCCGCACCGGCTACCCCATCCAGTACCAGTGGACGCTGCTCGAAGGCATCAACGACACCGACGCCGAGCTGGAAGGCATCACCCGGCTCCTGTCCGGCAAGTACGCAGTGATGAACCTGATCCCCTACAACAGCACCGAAGGCGCTGGGGATGAGGGCAGCGCCTTCCGCCGCCCCAGCTGGGAACGCGCCGCCGAGATGGCGCGCACCCTGCACCGCCGCCACATCCTCACCAAGCTGCGCCACTCCGCCGGGCAGGACGTGGAAGGCGGCTGCGGACAGTTGCGGGCGCGGGCGCTGGGCGATGCGGCATATAGGCCAAGCCTTGGCTCCACTGGATTGCTGTCCGCCAGGGCCGATGGCCTCGCCGCCAAAGGCTAATCCGCTCGCAATGACGGCCCCGCTGGCGCATCACCTGGCCAGCTGCCTGCAGCGCTTTCAAACTCACCGGGATGCGCGGCGTTGCAAAGCCCGGGGTAATAAGCCTGTGGCACCCGGTGTCCGATAATGTTTACATGCAAGAGCTGCTAAGGCCCTGGAAGCTGAGCACGCTCGCCATCGGGCTTGCGCTGCTCATATACGGCAGCCTGATCTATCAGGTCTCCGACTGGGATATTGGCGTTAGCGTGGTGATGGCGCTGTCCACTTACTTGACCGCGCCGTGGGTTATGCGCCAGCTATACGAGCGCAGATGGAGGAACGTCCCCCTGTGCGCATTTTACTGCTGGCTATCCGTAGACGGCGTTTATGTGGCATGGCACATGATGGCTGGGAACGAGATGCTGCGCGAGGCTCAATGGCCGACTTCCCTATTGCTGTACCTGATCTGCGGGATGATCTGGTTGCACAAAGGCCCGCTTAGAACGATTGTGTCAGTGCGGTAAATATCCCAGGCCAGCATCCTGAGCGCCATTCAACCCGCCGCCTTGAGTGTTTTCAGACTGACCGGGACGCGCGCCGCGTCCGTGCTCATCCACACCTCGCTGTCCTGCACCATGCATTGCAGCTGCATGGTGCGTGCGGCGAGCGCGGCCAGCGCCTGACTGGTCTGCGCCGGCAGTTGCAGCACGGTGAGGTTCTTCAAGCGCGAGAGCTTGTCCTCGATCTGCTTCCACCAGATTTCGCAACTGCTGCTGTAGCACAGCACCACGACCTGCCCGGCGCGACCGCAGGCCTTGCGCAGGCGGGCTTCGTCCGGCTGGCCGATGTCGATCCACAGCCGGATGTCGCCGGTCAGGTCCTTGACCCACACCTCGGGCTCGTCCACGTCGAACAGGCCCTTGGTGAAGGCGATGCCTTCCTGCGCGTTGAGGGCATACATCAACACGCGCGCCATCATGCGCTCGTCGGTTTCGGAGGGGTGGCGGGCGATGGTCAGCGCATGGTCGGCGTAGTAATGCCGGTCCATGTCGGCGATTTGCAGGTCGGCCTTGTAGATCGTGGCTTTGAGCGCCATGGCGAATTCCCGGGTTGCAGCGAAGCGACGAATTGTACGCCGACAGGCTGCATCGCTTATGCTGTCGGTTGTCCAGCACCAAAACGGAAAACCCACATGAGAAAGACCGATCTGTACAAGAACGAAGGCCTGAAAATCAGCGCCCAGATGAAGCAGGCCGGCACGCCGGACCGCTTCGGCAATGCCTCGGGCGCGACGGTGTCGCGCCGCGAGCAGCGCAAGCTCGACCAGGAGAAGGGCCTGGTCGCTTTTGCCGTCAAGCTCGACGGCGAACTGGTGAAGCAGATCCACGCGCTCGCCCAGTCGCGCCAGGCAGACATCAACGAAACCGTTGCCGACCTGCTGGCCAGGGGGCTGGCGGACAAAAGCTGAGACGACAGGCCAAGGTTCTATCACCCAGGAAGCAAGCCATGACCCACACCTACTGCATGACTTCGAACTGCGCCCTGGCCGAACAGTGCGCGCGCTATGAGGATGACGCCGGCAAGCACCTGCTCTCCCGCACCTATGCCGATTTCAGCGAGGAGCTGATCCGCAAGCCGGACGGCGGCGCGGACTGCCCGTTCTTCATCGACAAGAACACCGTACCGCAGACTGCGCATTAAAACCGGCTGGCCATGGCACCACACGTTCCGCGATGATGCCCGGCATCATGCTGACACTCAGGCCCGGATATACCCCAGCACCAGCAGCAACAGGGCCGTGAGGGCCATGGCCGCGTGCACGCTGACGCCGATCATCGACGGCGGCGACTGAGGATCCGGCTCGCCCACGCGCAAGGCCAGCAGCAGCAAGCCGCCGACCAGCGCCAGCACGAAAAGCAGCGCCGCGCTGTTGTACAGGAAATGAACCGGGCCGCCGCTGAAGACCTGGATACCCAGCAGGCTCAGGGCCAGTACGGCGATGCCGGCGTGCACCGCCGCCAGCATCCGGGAGCCCCGCCGTTGGCGCACAGCCAGCCGTACGAGAAACAGGCCCAGCGCCACGGCCAGGCAGAACAGAACGATTGCAGCAAGGATCATGAGTTTTTCCGGATAAGGTGTGTGGCAAGAAAGCACGTGCGGCGATCCAGCCCGGCCGTGCTGCTCTGCCCAATTTTGCACCCCGTCCCGGCTGGCGGCAAGGCCGCGGTCGAGTCACGGCCAGGCCCGGAATTCTTCGCGGACAGGGTAGCGAGCCACGCCCCGTGATCGCCGGTTTTCGGCACAATACGGGGTGTGAACTTCGCATAAATCCGTGGCCGCATGAAAACCCTCTTCACCCTCGCCGAATCTCCCTTCTCACCCCACTTCCCCGAGCTTTACCAGGCACTGGGCATCGAGGCCGTGCGCTTCGACTCGGCCCGCAACCTGCACCGCGCCCTGCAAAAGCAGGCGCCGGATTTTTTCCTGGGTGAATTCGTCTACGGCTGGGGCAACGACTACGCGGGGAATACCGTTTCCAACCTGGATGTGACCCTGCGCACCCTGCAATCCAGGGCACCTGCCGCAAAGGTCGTCGTGGTCATGCAGCCCAGCCAGACGCCGCACATCAGCAAGCTTCTGGAGATATTTCCGGTGCACGCAGTGCTGAAATCCCCTGTCAGCGAGGACGACATGCGCGCGGTACTGCAGGGCGGCGACTGACCCAGTGGCGCAGAGCATAGAATTCTGGTCAAATTAAAAAACGACCAGCCTAGGAAACATGTCGTGCGGCAGGTTACTCAGGGAAAGACAAGTTGGACATCAGGCAACTCTTCCGGCTCGCCGGTTTCATTTTGATGCTGCTGTGCAGTCGTGCGGCGCTGTCGTCGCAGGACGGCGCGCATGTTTTCGTTCGCGCCACCGCCGAAGACCGGGTCGGCAGCCTGC
>DAIMZB010000076.1:0-7728 GCA_036734185.1 Thiobacillaceae bacterium
CGCTTGGGGTGATGGAATCGCGTCTTGCCACGCATTCGTGGCTCGCGGGCGATGGGCCAACCATTGGAGACATTGCGTGCTTCCCTCACCCGGCACTGGCGCACGAAGGCAAGGTCGACACTACGCCCTACCCCGGTGTGCAGCAGTGGATCGGCCGCATGAAGTCACTCGACCGTTTCGTCGGCATGCCCGGCATCTGAGCCAACAGCATCCAAACCTTGGGCGGATGCCGCAGGCGCATTACACTATGCGCCTGCAATAACAAGGCAACGCCCATGAATCACCCCTTTCACATTGTCGACGTCTTCGCGGAGCAGCCCTACGCGGGCAATCAGCTCGCAGTGGTGACGGATGCCGACACGCTGCCGGCCGAAACCATGCAGCAGGTCGCTGCGGAAACCAACTATTCCGAAACCACCTTTGTCAGCCGCGCGCCTGAAGCCGACGGCGGCTGGCGCGTTCGCCTCTTCACCCCGGCGCGCGAACTGGCCTTCGCCGGGCATCCGATCCTGGGCACGGCCTGGGTGATCCGCCGCCACCTCGCCCTCGCTTCGACCGACGAGGTGAAGCTGAACCTCGCCGTGGGGCAGATTCCGGTGCGCTTCGAACGCGCGAAGGACGGCAAGGAAGCGGTCTGGTTCCTCGCCCCGCCGGCCGAGCTCGGGCCGCTTTGCGACCCCGCCGCCATCGCGGCGTCGCTGGGCATTTCGCCCGAGGACATCGATGACGCCAGCCCGGTGCAGGTGCTAACGGCCGGAGTCTCGATCCTCATCGTGCCCGTCAAAAGCCTTGCCGCCCTGAAGCGCGCGCAGCTCGACCTCGCGGCGCACGCCCCGCTGGTGGCACAGGGCTTCCCCATGCTGATTTATCTCTTCTGCCGCGAAACGCACGATGCGCAAAACGACCTCTGCGTGCGCTTTTTCTTCGAGGCGCACGGTGTGCGCGAAGACCCGGCAACCGGCAACGGCGCGGCTTTCCTTGGGCACTACCTGCTGGAGCACGGCCTGTTTGGCGATGCGCTTTCCCTGCGCATCGAGCAGGGCCACGAAGTGCGCCGCCCTTCGCAGGTGCTGTTGCGCGCCCGCAAGGACGGCGACGCGCCCGAGGTCAGCGTGGGTGGCCAGGTCATCCCGGTGGTAAAAGGTGTGCTGCTTTGATGCGCGCCTTGCCTCCTTGCCGGCAGCGGGGCTAGCCATGGAACCTGTTCTGGTCAGCGCGTGCCTGCTGGGCGAAGCCGTGCGCTTCGACGGCGGCGACATGCGCAGCGATCACGCCATCATGCAGCGCTGGCTGAAAGAAGGACGCGTGGTGTCGGTGTGCCCGGAAGTAGCCGGCGGCCTGCCAGTGCCACGCCCACGCGCTGAGATTGTCGGCAGCGGCGGCGGTGCGAAGGTGCTGGCCGGCATCGCCCGCGCCATCGACTCCAACGGACGCGACGTCAGCACCCATCTCGTGGGTGGCGCCGAACGCTCACTCGCCAAGGCGCGCGAACACAAGGTGCGTGTCGCGGTGCTGAAGGAAGGCAGCCCTTCGTGCGGCTCCGGCTTCATCTTCGACGGCAGCTTCAGCGACAAACGCATAAGCGGCATGGGCGTAACCGCGACCCTGCTGGCACAGAACGGCGACCAGGTATTCAGCGAAAACCAGCAGGCCGAGGCGGATGCGCTCTTGAAAAAACTCGAGTCGAGTGATCCTGCCTGAGCCCATTCCCAGCGCCATGTCCCGCACCTGGATTTTTTTGCTGACTGTTCTGGCAATGCTCGCCTTCGCGGCGAACTCGGTGCTCTGCCGCCTGGCACTCAAGGAGACCGGCATTGATGCAGCCAGCTTCACCGCTTTGCGTCTGGCTTCCGGCGCCCTGGTTTTGTGGCTGATCGTATCCCTGCGCAGCGCCAGCGGGCCTGCGGGCGGTAACTGGCTTTCTGCGCTGGCCCTATTTGGATATGCCGCTCAGCTTTCCTTTTCCTACGTGTCGCTGCCAGCCGGTACCGGCGCACTGCTGCTGTTCGGCGCAGTGCAGGCAACCATGATCCTGTGGGGGTGGCGGCGTGGCGAACGCCTGAATACGCGGCAGTTCATCGGACTTTTGCTGGCGCTCGGCGGGCTGGCGTACCTGATGTTTCCCGGACTGGCTGCGCCGCCCCTGGGCAGTGCGCTGCTGATGATCGCAGCGGGAATTTCCTGGGGTGTGTATTCGCTACGTGGCCGCGTTGCCACCAGCCCACTTCAGGCCACCGCTGGCAATTTCCTGCGCGCCGCATTGCTGGGCATCGCGCTTGGACTCGTTGCCTTGCCCAGACTGCACATCGACATGGCCGGCATGAGCTATGCCATCATTTCGGGCGCACTGGCGTCGGGCATGGGCTATGCGATCTGGTATAAAGCGCTGCCCGGGCTCAAAACCGCCAGCGCGGCAACCGTGCAGCTGAGCGTGCCGGTAATCGTGGCATTGAGCGGTGTTGCCCTTCTGGGCGAACCTGTCACCTTCAGATTGGCCGCTGCTTCCGTCGCCATCCTTGGCGGCATCGCGCTCGTGATTGCAGCCCGGCGCAACGGCTGACAGCCCCGGCACGGCATGAAATCAAGGCAGGGCGCGCGCATCCCGGAAGCCCGCCGGAGCGCCACACCTCTGCTTGAAAATGGCGCAAAATGCTTTGGAAGCTGCACCGCGAACCAGCGCTGCCGGCAAACATGTCCCACGCGGGACGAACAATCGCAGAGCACGGGATGAGCGCCAAAAATATTTTTCGGATTTCTCAGCGATCGCAGGCTTCGCACGCCTTTGCCGTGGGCCTGCCGGGAGCGCGGGCATGAAAGCACAGCCCTTGCGCCAGCTGATGCTCAACATCGGCCTGGGCTTTGCCCTGTCGATGCTGCTGCTGCTGGGCGTGATCGTACTGGCGGTCACCCAGATGGCCGACACCAACCGCCAGCTCGATCATGTGGTCACGGTCAACAACGTCAAGTTCAGCCTCGCCAGCCGCATGCGCGACACGCTGCGCGACCGCGCCGTGATCATGCACCACATCGTCGTGTCGATCGACCCCTGGGAAAAAGACCGCCTGTTCCAGCAGTTCATGGAGCTGGGCGAGCGCTACGCCAAGGACCGCGCCACCCTGATCGAAATGCAGGAGACCGTGCACGAGCGGGAGCTCATGGCCAAGCTGGACGAAGTCACCCGCGTAAACCAGCCGGTGATGTTTGATGTCATCAGCCTCGCCATGGAGCAGGACAACTATAGCGCCCTGACCCTGCTGCAGCAGCAGGCAAACCCGCTACAGAACAAGCTGGTCGCGGCCCTGGACGAGATGACGCGGCTGCAGCGCGAGGCCAACGAGCACGCGCTGATCAAGACCTATGCGGCGTATACCGCCACGCGCAACTTCATCCTGTTCCTGGGCATCATTGCCGCAGTACTTGTAGGTGGCGTCGCGCTGGCGGTGTCGCGCAGGGTAGCCGCGCAGACCCGGTTGCTGGACAACGAAAAAATCAAGTTCCAGACCCTGTTCGAATCCAATACCGACGCGGTGGTGATACTGGGCGATGCCGGCTTCATCGACTGTAACCCGGCCACGCTGGAAATGTTCGGCATGCAAAGCGTGGAACAGTTTCGCAGCAGGAAGATTTCCGACCTTGGCGCCTATCTTCAGGCCAACGGCGAACCTGCGCTTTCCTATGCCACGCGCCACGTCGAGCAGGCGCGTCGGGATGGGCATGCCTTCCTGGAGTGGATCGGCCGCCGCAGCGACGGCAGCCTGTTCCCCTCGGAGATCGCGCTGCATGCCATGCAGCTGGAAGGACGCCCGGTCATCCAGGCGATCATGCACGACATTTCCGAGCGCAAGCAAGCTGAGGCCGAGCTCAAGGCCGCACGCGATGCCGCCCTGGCCGCCGCCACCGCCAAGAACGAGTTCATCGCCAACGTCAGCCACGAAATACGCACGCCCATGCACGGCATCATGGGCATGGCCGATCTGCTGATGCGCGAGCCGCTGACCGGCGTCCAGCGCGAATACGCTCTCACCCTGCGGCAGTCCGCACAGAGCCTGCTCACAGTCATCAACGATATTCTGGATTTTTCCAAGATCGAGGCCGGCAAGCTGACAATCGAGAACATTGCCTTCGTGCCGGCGCAGCTGGTGCAGAACGTCGCAGACCTTTACCGCCCGCGCGTCCTGGAAAAAGCGCTCAACCTGGACGTGAGCATTTCCCCGTCCCTGCAGCAGGCGGTGCAAGGTGACCCTCATCGCCTGAGACAGATCCTGCTCAACCTGGTGGACAACGCGATCAAGTTCACTTCGCGCGGCACTGTCGGCATCAAGGCCGGGCTGACTGCAGACGGGCAGCGCATGCGTATCGAAGTGCGCGACGAAGGCGTTGGCATCCCGCCGGAAGCCAGCGCCAAGCTGTTCAGCGCTTTTTCGCAGGCCGATGCTTCCACCACCCGCCATTACGGCGGCACCGGCCTGGGACTCGCGATCTGCCGCAAGCTGGCCGGCCTGATGGGGGGCGATATCGGCGTGCAAAGCCCGCCGCCCGACGCCGAAAGCGGCGCGCTGTTCTGGTTCGAGCTGCCCTATCGCCCCGCACCGGCCGGTTCCGAAACGATTTCCATGCTTCCGGTCCGGGCCGAGCGCTTCAGGGGCCGCGTGCTGGTCGCGGAGGACCACCCAGTCAACCAGAAAGTGCTGTCCTGCCAGCTGTCTGCGCTGGGCCTGGAGCCCTGTATCGTATCCAACGGGCGCGAGGCGCTTGAACGCGTGCGCGGCGAACCCTGGGACCTGGTGCTGATGGACTGGCAGATGCCGGAAATGGACGGTTTCGCGGCCACGCGCGCCATTCGCGCGCTCGAGGGCAGCGCCGCGCGCGTGCCTGTGGTGGCGCTGTCCGCGCAGGCCGGAGACGAGTTCCGCGAGCAATGCCTGCAGGCAGGCATGAACGACTACCTGACCAAGCCCTACGAAGAAACCGCGCTGATTTCAGTGCTGTCGCGCTGGCTGCCGGCCTCGGCGATCGAAATGCCGCCGCCCATCGACATCAGCCGGCTTTCCGGACGGACGGCGCTCAGGCAGGAGATGCTGGCGCTGTTCCTAGAGACCACGGAAGCCTCGCTGGAAACCTTGCAGACCGCCTGGGAAAATCGCGACGCTGCCCTCGGCAAGCGTGAGGCCCACAGTCTGCGCGGCGCAGCCGCCTCCATCTCCGCCGACGTGATGTTCCAGGCGGTTACCCGGCTGGAAAAGACATTTTCGGAATCGGACTGGGCTGAGGCCGAGGCCCTGCTGGAAGATATCCAGGCGGAGTATCTTCGACTGCGCAACTTCCTGAACAGCCTGCCGGCAGAACAAGCCGCAGATTGACGCATGCCCCGCCGGTTCCTACGATGAATGCAGTTCGGGAGACAACCATGAAGACGCTTGTCCTGCTGTCGTGCCTGCTGATTCCGATCGCACTGCATGCCGCCGAGCCGGAAACTGCCGCGCCGGCCTCGCGCGAAGGCGGCTGGATCGCCCCGGTGCAAACGCCCTACGGGCCGTTGATCCTGCAGCAGGACATGATGCCACCTCAACTCGACTACCAGATGAGCCGCATCATCACGCCCGAGGAGCGCAAGCGCTACCTGCAGATGGCCATGCCGATGACGTCCAGCATGATGCAGCTCGATGCGCGCGAGGCGCTGAACTACATGGTCGTCAAATACCGGGCCAGGCCGGACATCAGCTTCGATGAGGTGGTGCAGTCGCTGAAGCTGCGCGCCAACCAGCTGAACCTGAAGCTTGTCGGCGAGAACCTGATGTGGAAGGACTTCCGCACCGTGCTTGGCGACGACAGCGCGCCGCGCGTCGAGGTGCTCAGCTTTTGCGATGTTGCCATCGGCCGCGAGCTGCTCAGAATCGTGCCCGAAATGGTGGTCTTCCTGCCCTGCCGCATCGCGATCATGGAAGACGCGCAGAAAAATATCTGGATCCTGACGCTGGACTGGGATTTCACCTGGCTGGATTACGCCGGCAAGTCGCTCGGCATCACGCCGGAGCTCAGGCAGGGCATCATCAGCATCCGGGCGAAGATCGACGAGATGATGCGCGCCGCAGCCAACGGTGATCTTTGAGTTTTGTAATCAAAAAAACGGGGCCTGTGGCCCCGTTTTTGTTGCTGCCGGCGTCAGGCGACCTTGGCCAGCGCGCTTTTCTCGAACACGATGCGGCCGTCACGGGCATCGACTCTGATCACGTCCTTGGCGGCGAAATTCCCGGACAGGATTTCCTTGGCCAGCGGGTTCTCGATCTCACCCTGGATCGCACGCTTAAGCGGCCGTGCGCCGAACACCGGGTCGAAGCCGGCCTTGGCGATTTCGGCCACCGCCGCGTCACTCACCTCCAGCGCCATTTCCATGCGCGCGACGCGCTGCTCCAGATACTTCAACTGGATGCGCGCGATGGAAGCGATATTGGCTTCGTCCAGGGCATGGAACACCACGACTTCGTCGATGCGGTTGATGAACTCGGGGCGGAAATAGTTTTTCACCTCGGCCATCACCGCCAGTTTCACCACTTGATAATCGTCGCCCGACATCTGCTGGATCATCTGGCTGCCCAGGTTAGAGGTCATGACGATGACGGTGTTCTTGAAGTCCACGGTGCGGCCCTGGCCGTCGGTCATGCGGCCGTCGTCCAGCGCTTGCAGGAGCACGTTGAACACGTCCGGGTGCGCCTTCTCGACCTCGTCCAGCAGGATCACTGAATATGGCTTGCGTCGAACCGCCTCGGTCAGATAACCGCCTTCCTCGTAGCCCACATAGCCGGGCGGCGCGCCGATCAGGCGCGCGACCGAATGCTTCTCCATGAACTCGCTCATGTCGATGCGGATGAGGTGCTCTTCCGAATCGAACAGGAAGCCGGCAAGCGCCTTGCACAGCTCGGTCTTGCCCACGCCTGTGGGGCCGAGGAACAGGAAGGAACCGTAGGGCCGGTTGGGATCCGAGAGGCCTGCACGCGAGCGACGAATGGCATCGCTCACCAGCCGCACCGCTTCATCCTGCCCAACCACGCGTTCGTGCAGCTTGTTTTCCATGTGCATGAGCTTGTCGCGCTCGCCTTCCATCATCTTGGATACGGGGATACCCGTGGCGCGCGACACCACTTCGGCGATTTCCTCCGCGCCGACCTGGGTGCGCAGCAGTTTCAGGGCCGGGCCTTCGCCGCTGGCCTCAGCGTGCTTGAGCTGCGCTTCCAGCTGCGGCAGCTTGCCGTACTGGATCTCGGCGAGCTTGTCGAAAGCGCCCTGCCGCTGCAGCTCGGCCATCTCGATCTTGAGGCGGTCGATTTCTTCCTTGATGTGGGCGGAACCGTGCACCTGGGCCTTTTCCGCCTTCCACACTTCCTCGAGGTCGGCGTATTCGCGAGACAGGCGGGCGATTTCGTCCTCGATCAGGGCAAAGCGTTTTTGCGAGGCTTCGTCCTTTTCCTTCTTCACCGCCTCGCGCTCGATCTTGAGCTGGATCAGGCGGCGGTCGAGCTTGTCCATCGACTCGGGCTTGGAGTCGATTTCCATCTTGATGCGGCTGGCCGCCTCGTCGATCAGGTCGATGGCCTTGTCGGGCAGGAAACGGTCGGTGATGTATCGATGGGAAAGCTCCGCGGCTGCGACGATGGCCGGGTCAGTGATTTCCACACCGTGGTGCAGCTCGTACTTTTCCTGCAGGCCACGCAGGATGGCGATGGTGTCTTC
>DAIMZB010000077.1:0-1975 GCA_036734185.1 Thiobacillaceae bacterium
GATGGTCTGAAATTCGGGGCAAGGTGAGTGTGGGTGTGGGTACGGCGGCGTCGCGGATGGCTCCCACCACGTGCGAGGCAATCGGCCCGACGATGAAATCAACGTTGTCGTCCTTGGTGTAACGGCGCACCATTTGCAGCGAGACCTTGGGATCTTCCTTGTTGTCCTCCTTGAGGACCACGATCTTCCTGCCCGCAACCTGCCCACCAGCCTCTTCGATGGCCAGGTCAAAACCCTCCTTGATGGCCTCGCCATACACGGCAAATACCTGGGAAAATGGTAGCAAAAGACCCACCTTCAGGTCTTTGCCTTGGGCGCTAGCGGGCCCGCAAACCGCGAACGACATAGCCATCGCAGTTACCAAAACGGTATTTTTCAATACTTTCATGTTGTCTCCTTTTGTTGCTACCGGACGGGCTTGAGTCGATCCTGATCTCGTCTGAACTTGGGTAAAAAACAAACAGGCTAGCCTGTTTAAATGCCGCCAAACTCAAAAACCCAGCTTGAAGAAAATCAATCTTTTCTTCCTGAATCGAACTATCGAGAAATTATATTTTTATTTTTTCACTTTAATATTATCGATAACCCTGTTTTTTATCGATATTTATGAAAATCCATGCTTTGATCACAGCCATCGAACGACAAACCGTCTGACGGCTGTGCATGACAAGCTTTGCTGTGATCAAAAACCGAACGACGAATCAGAACGGATACTGCGCCGCTTTCTCGCTCACACTCACCCACTGGGCTTGCGTGAATTCGTCAATACTGGCGGGGCCGCCAAACCGGCCACCGCTACCCGACGCCCCCATGCCGCCAAACGGCACCTGGGGTTCGCAGTTGACCGGCTGGTCATTGATGTGCACCATGCCGGATTTCAGTTGCGAGGCCATGCGCAAGGCGCGGGCGGTCGACCTGGAGTGAATCGCCGCGGCCAGTCCGTACTCGCTGCTGTTGGCCAGGGCGACCGCTTCCTCGTCGGTGTCAAAGACCGTGATCGGCGCCACCGGCCCGAAAATCTCTTCGGCAAAGGCGGGCATGTCCACAGCCACGTTCGACAACACGGTCGGCTGGTAAAAACGCCCTTCGTGCGTGCCGCCGGCAAGCAAGGTGGCGCCGGCCGCGATCGACTCGGTCACGATGCGGTGAACGCGTTCGGTCTGGCGGTCATTGATCAGCGGGCCCAGGTGCGCCGGGCCGGCATGGGGGTCGCCCACATACAGTTTCTTCGCGCGTTCGACCAACTTGGCGGCATAGGCGTCGGCGACGCTGCGGTGTACCAGATGGCGGCCCGCCGCCATGCAAATTTGCCCCTGGTGCAAAAAGCCACCCCAGGCGGCGCAACTGCTGGCGCCGTCGAGGTCGGCGTCATCGAGCACGATCATGGCGTTGTTGCCGCCGAGTTCAAGCGCCACCTTCTTCAGCGCACGTCCGCAAAATTCGCCGATCTGGCGTCCGACCGCCGTGGAGCCGGTGAAGGAGACCATGTTCACACAGGGATGGCGCACCACGGCGTCGCCGGTGGCAGGACCGCCCGGCAAGACCTGCAGCACGCCCGGCGGCAGGCCGGCATCCTCGAACAGGCGGGCAATCAATGCGCCACCCGTCACGGCACTTTGCAGGTCGGGCTTGAGCAACACGGCGTTGCCCAGCGCCAGGGCTGGCGCCACCGAGCGCATCGCAAGGAACAGAGGGAAATTCCACGGCGCGATCACGCCCACCACACCGAGCGGGACGCGCTGCCACAAGTTGGTTCGCCCCGGAACGCTGGACGGAAACATCATGCCGTTGGGCAAGCCGGCCAAAGCCGCGGCCTGCTGCATCTGCTCATGGGTGATGCCCACCTCCCACTCCCCCTTGGGCACGATGGAGCCGCACTCGCGCACGTTCCACTGGGTGAACTCGGCAGCGCGCTCCTTGAGCAGCCGCGCCGCTTCGCGCACGATGGCGGCGCGCTGGTCAAACGGTGTGGCGG
>DAIMZB010000077.1:1985-7697 GCA_036734185.1 Thiobacillaceae bacterium
GTGTGGCGGCCCCCGCCTTTTGGGCTGCCTGGGCGGAGCGCGCTGCCGCATCCACGTCCTCTGGCGAGGCCACGCCGACTTCGCCGAGCGCCGCACCGGTGGCGGCTTCGAGCACTGGGGCGACGCCGCCTTGAGCGGCAACCCAGCTGCCGGTGAAAATCTTGCCGCTCCAGCGTTCTGTTTTAACGGGGGTGTTCATGTCGTCTGTCTCCTGGTTGTGATGAAATAGTTAATGCTGCTTCAATGCAGCGCTTTCACGGATGCACTTCATAGGGCTATCTTTTTGAAGTGCGATGGCGACCCTTGTCAGGCTGCCTTGAGAATTTCGCCCATGCGCTCGCCGATAATGACGCAGGGCATCATGGTGTTACCTGCGGTGATCTCGGGCATGATGGAACCGTCAGCTACACGCAACCCGTCGATGCCGCGCACGCGCAACTGTGCATCGACGACCGCAAGTTCATCGCGCCCCATGCGACAGGTTCCCACCTCGTGGTAATACGTGCTGGCCGCATTGCGCACGAAGTTTTCCAGGGTCTTGCCCTTCATCGGGCCAGGCATGATTTCGCGCTTGACAAACTCGCGCATTTCGAGGGAATTTCCGATCTCGCGGCTCAACTCGACGGCCCGGACAAGGGCTTTCAGATCGGCAGGGTCCTGCAGAAAATTCGCCTCGATGCGCACGCCATCCTTCGGGCTGGCACCGCGCACCGTGAGCCGGCCCCGACTCTTCGGCTTGACCAGGCCGGGGGCAATGCTCCAGGCGGCCGGTGGCACCTTGAACTGCTTGCCGGTGACTTCGTTGGCGAACGGAATTTCGACCTGGATCGGCTGCAGATCGGGACTCGCAAGCCTGGAATCGCTCTTCCAGAAAAGCGTACACTCCGCCGCATTGTTGCGCGGGGGTCTCGCTTTGGGATACTCCCAGATGCAGCCGGCCACCAGCACATGGTCCTGAAAGTTGCGTCCGACACCCGGCAGATGATGGGCCACATCGATGCCTGCAGCCTTGAGTTCTTTTTCGTCACCGATGCCCGAATGCATCAGGATGCGCGGGCTATTGATGGCGCCCGCACAAAGGATGACTTCCTTGCTTGCCCCTATCTTCTGGGTCTTGCCACGCCAGGTCATCTCGATGCCTGTGACACGCTTGCCCGATAGGTTCAACCGCCCCACCTCGGCGCCAGTCAGAACCGTCAGATTGGCTTGCGCCATCACCGGGTGAAGATAAACCTTGGCCACACTATGGCGTTGGCCGTCCTTGATGGTGTGCTGTGCCAGCCCGCAACCACCGGGGCCCTCCATCATGGCACCGTTGATGTCGTCAAAGCTGGGAATCCCGATGCTCTTGGCCGCCCTGACCATCGCCGGGGCGACGGGGTTCGGGTCGTTGGCGATCTGCGAATGGAACAGCCCACCACGGCCACGGCGCTGCGCGTCGGTCGGGCCCTGGAAGTCTTCGATTCTCCGGTAGATGTCCAGCACATGGTCGTAGCCCCACATGGCGTCACCGGCTTCCCGCGCCCAGCCGTCGTAGTCGTTCTTGTGACCACGCGCGTAAATCGAGCCATTGATCGAACTGCCACCACCGATGACCTTGCCCATCGGCAGAATCAGCGCCCTGCCGTTCACGGCCTTGGAAGGCTCGGCCGTGTATCCCCAGTCAAGGGGCGATCGAATGTTGGTGAACCAGATGCCGGGGTTGTTGACGCTTTCAACGTCGTCGCTGCCACCGGCTTCGATGAGCAGGACTTTGGCCGCCGGATTCTCTGCCAGCCGCCGCGCCACCACGCAACCAGAAGATCCTGCCCCGACGACGATGTAGTCGTAGCTTGCCTGCAAGGCGTTCGCGAGCGCTTCCTGGTTGGCCTGCACCGCCACCGCCTGCTGGGCCATGGCATCAGCCGTCGCGAACGAGAAGCCGGCGCTGACAAGCACACCAAGAAAGCCGCGCCGGTCGAGCCGACCACGCATTGCGGCCCATTCGGCAGCGTCGATGGTGTCGCCTTGGCGAAACGTGGATTGATGGTTGTCGTTTTTCATAGTGTCTCCTCATTGGTGAAGGTAAAGGTTTTCATAGGACGATTGAGCCGTGATTTAAAAAATGGGGGGGACTGCGTCGTGCGCTCAATGGGCTCCACTTTCACGCAGTGCCAGCGCCAGAACTGACTGCCCCCGGTTTGCTGCGGTCGAAGAACCGGTCGGCGAACACGGCATCGGCCGGCACGCCGGCGCGCAGAGCAATCGACTCGGCCGCGTCCACCATGGGCGGTGGCCCGCAGAGGTAGATCTGCGACTGGCCCAGTTCCGGCAGAGAAACCAGCTTGTCAGCCACCAAACCGCGCTGACCCGTCCAATCGCTCTGCGCATCCTCGGACGAGAGCACAGGAATATAGTCAAACGGTGCTGGCCAACTGGCGGCCAGTTCAGCGATGGCATGACGGCAGTACAGATCTCTTTGCTCTCGCCCGCCATAGAGCAAAGTGACCGGTCGAACGCACTGGTCAAGCAAGGCCTTCTCAAGCATGCACATGATCGGTGCCAAGCCGCTGCCGCCGGCGACGCACACGATCGGGCCGTCCGCCTGACGCAGGCGAAACTGCCCCAGCGGCCCGCGCAGGGTAAGTGCAAAGCCCACCCGGTCACCCTCGAAGAGCCAGGTCGTGAAGGCACCACCCGGCACCCGGCGAACATGAAAACAAGGACGATCCGTACTGCCTTGCTCAGGCGCTTCGGCGAACGAATAGCTGCGCGCACCATTGATACCGTCGATATGAAGATCAGCGTACTGTCCCGCAATGAACGTGAGCGGCCGATTCAATTGCAGACGCAACTCGACAATGTCGTGCGTCAACGGGATCACCGAAGCGACCTTGCCTTCGAACAAGCTGGGCGGCGGCCCGACCTCGCTGACCAAACCTGCCAGGTGGATGCGCAAGCTGGTGACGGGAATCGACTGGCAACCCAGGCGCCAGCCGTCCCGGAAGTCTTCCCCGCTCAGGCAGACCGCCGCCGAGTTGAGCTCACTGATCTTGCCGTCGAGCAATTTGAACCGACAGGTGCCACAGGTGCCCACCTTGCAGTCGCAGGGGAAACCGATACCGGCATCCTGCGCAGCTTCGAGCAGCGTCTTGCCGCGTGGAACCTCGAATTTCAGGTCGTGCGAAGCGACCTCGACCACAGGCACTTCACGCTTGCCGAATAACTTCTTTAACATCAAAACTTCCAGTGGATGAGTTCAAGCAAAACAACGGTGGCAGCGGAAAGACCGTGCCTGTATATGGATCATGGGAAGTCGTTCAGACCCATCCCGCGCGCCGATTGGCCTCTGCGGCCAGCTTGCGCTCGGCCTCGCTGGCAAACTTGCGGTCCCACTCTGCCAGGCGCGGCTTGGCGATGAGGGAAAACCACAGAGGTGGGAACAGGATGCCGCTGAGGAAACAGACAAAAAGCGAGGGCATCTGCGGCGCTTCGGGTTCCGGCTTCAAGGCGTAGAACGGCGTATGTCCATCGAGGTGGTGATTGATGTGGTTGGTGATCTCCACGCCAATCGGTCGGGCAATGGCACCCATGTGGTTCCAGGCGTGTTGTATCCCGATCGGCGCGCCCGGCATGCGCTGCAGGCCGTAATGCTGAAAATAATTAAATGCTTCGACCAGGGCCTTGGCGATCACCATCGAGGCCACGGCCACGCCGGCGGCGACATTGCCCGCAAAATAGCCACAAAGGGCTGGTACCAAGGCTAGCAAGGCGACCTCCTGGTAGGTGCGATTGCGCCAGCTCCATGGCGACAAGCCGAGCCGGCGCAAGCGTTGCGCTTCGCCTTTGATCGCCTCCGAGTAAGCACCGTAGCTGGCACGGAAAATGAAGGTGTAGATAATTTCACCGCGATAGGCGGTGTCCGAGTCCGCCGGTGTGTCCAGATCCAGGTGATGCCCTTTGACGTGCGCGATGTCACGGTTCGGATCGCCGTAAAAAGTACTAACGAGTTGCGCCACGCGGCGCGGGAACCAGTGCCGCCTGTGCATCAACTCATGCGCCACCGGCAGGTTGGGCACGGCACTGAGCCATGCCAGGGTGGCGATGCTGCCGCCGATAGACCAGGCCGCATCGGGGCCGTTCAGTAGATTTGAACCATTGGCGACGGACATCACGAATAGCACCCACACCGCAATGATAAAAAGGCAGTGGGCATAAAGCGCCCCGTCGACCAGCCACGGCATGCTGATCCGGCGAACCGCGAGGTCGCGCGGCAGCACCAAATCCAGGATAAGTAGCACCGGGAAGGTCGCCATACCCAGCCATATCCAGGGGCCGCCGAGCGCAAAGCCCAACACACCAGCAAATGTTGTCGTTGGAACAATAAGCCAATACCGTAAGGTGTCCATGAGTTTGTCTCCTTTAATTTTAGAAACTGGGAAACCTTGACCCTGGTCGTGGTAGTTGGTCCGTAGTCCTGCAGCAACGATACTTCTGCCGATCTCGGGGGATTGTTGTACGGTCATCGAGTCTCCATGGAAAGTGGTCCTACTTGCAGGGGCTGCGCTGAATCTGCACTGCGCCCAATAATTGTCGATATTTTGTATTAATAAGACTAAAGTTTCATATCAGGATAAACCCTATAACATATCGATATTTTTAACTGTTAAGCTCCGAGCCGCGATATTCCAAGGTTCTTCAAAGCTTCTCGCAGGCCAAGCTCCCCATTCATAAGTAGCCCTTGCACACCACTATGTTTCTTGATATTCCCGATCATCTGGCCGATACAGAAACCGGGGATCAACCCCGAACCCTCATAGAGACGGCCTACCGTCAACTGCGCCGGGACATCATCGATGGCAGGCACCCCGCCGGGCAAAAATTACGCGTCGAACATCTGAAATTCCAGTATCAGGTGAGCGCCGGAACGCTGAGGGAGGCGCTGGCGCTGCTAGCGTCTGACTCCCTGGTCGTGTCGCAGGGGCAACGCGGCTTTCAAGTCGCGCCCATGTCGCTGACGGACCTGGAAGACCTGACCCGCGTGCGGGTGCTGCTGGAATGCGAGGCGGTCGAAGAAAGCATCCGCCTGGGCCGGGACAGCTGGGAGGCCGATCTGGTCAGCGCCTTTCACAAGCTCTCGCTCGCCGAGGAGCGGCTGCACACCGATGCCGCCGGCACCTATGACGAATGGGAGGCGCGCAATCGCCAGTTCCACGAAGCACTGGTCGGCGCATGCCGGTCGGCCTGGCTGCGCAAACTCCGCGCGCAACTCTATCAACAGTCCGAACGGTATCGGCGACTTTCGGCGCTGAAGGGTCCGCCGCCGGTTGAGGTCCACGAAGAGCATCGCAATATCTTCAACGCCGTCATGGCACGAGACACCGCCAAGGCCAAGGCCGTGCTTGCAGCTCATATCCATCGTGCTCTGACGGTGATCAGAACGGCCGGTTTTCTCAAGTATAATCGATTTTCAAACTCTGCTCGAAAGGAGCCCGACAACATGAACAACAATTCGGCCTCGGCCCCGGTGGTCGTCCTGGGCGGTGGCCTGGCCAGTGTTTCCTTTGCCGGCGGTTTGCGCGCTGCCGGTTTTCAAGGCGCCATCACCGTCGTTGCCGACGAGCCCGGACCGGCCTGCGACCGTCCGCCTTTGTCCAAAGATTTTCTGCGTGACGGCGACGCTGAAAAGATTCGCCTCGAACTGAGCCGTGCGCCGGAGGTTGAATGGCTGCG
>DAIMZB010000078.1:0-7634 GCA_036734185.1 Thiobacillaceae bacterium
AGGTACTGGCGCGTGAGCTCGGCCATGGGGATGTCGAGCACGTCGAGGTTGTGGCGGCGGATCAGGTACAGCAAAAGGTCGAGCGGGCCCTCGAAGGTCTCGAGGAACACCTCCAGCGCATCCGGCGGGATGTAGAGGTCGACTGGCATTTCTGCCAGTGGCTCGCCCTTGACGCGGGCAATGGGGAGTTCTGCCTGTAGGGCTTCCATGGACGATATTTTACCATCCGCCCATGGCGATGGGCCGGCTAGTTTTGCGGCTGCTAAACCGGGAAAACGACCTTCGCTACATCCTTGTATTTGCTGGCGAAATGAACCGTGATGCCCTGCCGGATATAGTCCGGAAGCTTGTCGAAATCGGCCCGGTTCGCTTCAGGCAGGATCAACTCCATGATGCCGGCGCGGCGCGCGGCGATGACCTTTTCGCGGATGCCCCCCACCGGCAGCACCAGTCCTGTCAGGGACAGTTCCCCGGTCATTGCCAGCGGGCGCGGCAGCTTCTGGCTGCGCGCGAGGGACAGCAGCGCGGTCGCCATGGTGACGCCGGCGCTGGGGCCATCCTTGGGCGTGGCGCCCTCGGGAATGTGCAGGTGTACGAAGCTGGAATCGAAGAATTTTTCGTCGCCCCGGTATTGCTTGAGATGGCTCGCGACATAGCTGTAGGCGATCTCGGCGGATTCCCTCATCACGTCGCCCAGCTGCCCGGTGAGCTTGAATCCGCGGTTCAGCGTATGCACGCGCGTGGCCTCGACGTCCAGAGTCGCACCGCCCATCGCGGTCCAGGCCAGCCCGGTCACCACGCCCACCGCACTTTGCGGCTTTTCCTTGTGGAACACCGGCTTGTCGAGATAGGACTCGATTTCCTTGACGCCGACCTTGATTGGCGTGGCGGCACCATCGAGGATCTGCACCACGCCCTTGCGCGCCACCCGTCCCAGCTGTTTCTCGAGATTGCGCACGCCGGCCTCGCGGGCGTAGCCCTCGATGACATGGCGGATGGCCGATTCGCTGATCGTGACCTGGTCTTTCTTGAGGCCTGATTTCTCCAGCACCTTGGGCCACAGGTGGTGCCTGGCGATGGCGATCTTTTCCTCGGTGATGTAGCCGGAAAGGCGGATTGTCTCCATGCGGTCGAGCAGCGGCCCGGGAATGCTCAACTGGTTGGCGGTGCAGATGAACAGCGCCTTGGAGAGGTCGAAGCGCACATCGAGATAATGGTCGAGGAAGTCGACGTTCTGCTCGGGATCGAGCACTTCCAGCAAGGCGGATGCCGGGTCGCCCTGGTAACTCGCCCCGATCTTGTCGATCTCGTCCAGCATGATGACCGGGTTGGAGGTGCCGACCTCCTTCAGTGCCTGGATGAACTTGCCTGGCATGGCGCCGATGTAGGTGCGGCGGTGGCCCTTGATCTCAGCCTCGTCGCGCATGCCGCCGACGGAGAAGCGGTAGAACTTGCGGCCCAGGGCCTCGGCCACCGATTTGCCGATCGAGGTCTTGCCCACGCCGGGCGGCCCGACCAGAAGCAGGATGGAGCCCGACACTTCGCCCTTCATGGCACCGACGGCGAGAAACTCGATGATGCGGTCCTTCACGTCGTCGAGGCCGTCGTGGTCGCGGTCGAGGATCTTGCGCGCGCGCTTCAAGTCCAGTTTGTCCTGGGAATGCACGCCCCAGGGCAGCGCGGTGAGCCAGTCCAGATAATTGCGCGAAACAGTGTACTCGGCCGAGCCGGTCTCCAGCACCGAGAATTTCGCCATTTCCTCGTCGATGCGTTTCTTGGCGGCCTCGGGCAGTGTCAGCCTGGAAATGCGTTCCTTGAAGGTTTCGAGTTCCGCCGTCTTGTCGTCCTTGGAGAGGCCAAGCTCCTTCTGGATCGCCTTCAGCTGCTCGCGCAGGAAGAATTCGCGCTGCTGCTCGGACATCTTTTCTTCCATGCGGCCGCGAATCTGGCTCTGCAGGCGCGCCACGTCCAGTTCCTTTTTCAGCAGCACCAGCACCTTTTCCATGCGCCGCTTGAGGCCGAAGGCTTCCAGCACGTCCTGCAATTCCTGCTTGCTGGCGCTGGTCAGGGTGGCGGCGAAATCGGCCAGCAACGAAGGCTCGTTGGGACTGAAGCGGTTGAGGAAGAATTTCAGCTCTTCGGAATACAGCGGATTGAGCGGCACCAACTCCTTGATGGTGTTGATGATGGCCATGGCATAGGCCCTGATCTCCTCGGACTCAGGCTTGCCGGGCTCGTTCGGATACTCGACCTGGACCCGGTAGGGCGGCTTGTCGGAGAGCCACTTGACGATGCGGAAACGGCGCAGGCCCTCGGCGATGAACTGGATCCTGCCCTCGTTCTTGGCAGGGTTGTGCATGCGCACCACAGTGCCAATGTTATGGAAATCCTCGCGCGTGGCGCTGTCCGAATCCTCGGGCTTGATCAGCACCAGCCCCACCATGTGATGGGGCGTTTCGCCGATGGCCTCGACGGTTCGAAGCCAGGCCGACTCGTTCATCACGAGCGGCAGGGTCTGCGCGGGAAAGAAAGGTTTTTCGTTGAGCGGCAGCAGGTAAAGCTCGCCGGGGCGCGACTCCGCCGGCAGCAGCTTCTGTCCGCTTTCGTCTTCTACGATCTCGCCTTCAATGGCCTGGGAATTTTCGTTTTCAAACATATGCCGTCCTTGAAACTCTCATTAGAAAGTTTAGGACGGTTCAGGCGATTTCAAGTCAGCCCTGGCCCAGCCCCATGGATTCGCGCACATCCCGCATGGTTTCCCGCGCCAGCACCTGGGCTTTTTCACACCCGTCGGCGATGATGTTTCGCACGAGATCCGGGCTTTCCTCGTAATGTCTGGCGCGGTCATGGATCGGGGTGAGTTCGCGCTGCACCGCATCGATCACTGGCTGCTTGCAGTCGAGGCAGCCGATGCCGGCGCTGGTGCAGCCCTTCACCACCCAGTCCTTCAGGCCCGCGTCGGAATAGACCTGATGGAACTGCCACACCGGGCACTTCTGCGGATCGCCCGGGTCGGTACGGCGTACGCGCGCCGGATCTGTGGGCATGGTGCGGATTTTTTTCGCCACGCTTTCCAGGTCCTCGCGCAGCGCGATGGTGTTGCCATAGGACTTGGACATCTTCTGGCCGTCGAGCCCCGGCATTTTCGAGGCCTCGGTCAGCAGCGCTTCCGGTTCGGCCAGGATCATGCGGCCGCCGCCTTCCAGGTAGCCGAACAGGCGCTCGCGGTCGCCCAGGGACAGGTTCTGCGCATCGTTGAGGATGGCCTTGGCCGACTCCAGCGCGGACTCGTCACCCTGCTCCTGGAAAGCCGTGCGCATCTCCTGGTAAAGCTTGGCCTTTTTGCCGCCCAGCTTTTTCACTGCAGCGAGGGCCTTTTCCTCGAAACCCGGTTCGCGCCCATACAGGTGGTTGAAGCGGCGGCAGATCTCGCGCGTGAACTCGATGTGCGGCACCTGGTCCTCGCCCACCGGCACCAGGTTGGCGCGGTATATCAGGATATCGGCGCTTTGCAGCAGCGGATAGCCGAGAAAGCCGTAGGTGGACAAGTCCTTGTCGGTCAGCTTCTCCTGCTGGTCCTTGTAGGTCGGCACGCGCTCCAGCCAGCCCAGCGGTGTCATCATCGACAGCAGCAGGTGCAGCTCGGCATGTTCGATCACGCGCGACTGCACGAACAGCGTCGCCTGCGCCGGATCGACGCCCGCAGCCAGCCAGTCCACCACCATGTCCCACACGTTCTGGCTGATGACCTCGGGTGTGTCGTAATGCGTGGTGAGCGCATGCCAGTCGGCCACGAAGAACAGGCACTCGTGCTCGTGCTGCAGTTTGAGCCAGTTCTTGAGCACGCCGTGATAGTGGCCCAGATGAAGGCGCCCGGTGGGGCGCATGCCGGAAAGTACGCGGTTGGCAAACATGTCAGTTGAGCAGTAAGGAAATCAGTGAATCCAGCAGCTGGGCGGGTACGCCGGTGAGCAGCATCGACAACTCGGCGATCAGGCTGATCAGGGGCCAGATCACGGCACCCAGGGCACCGGCGAAGATCAGCGCGATCAGGATGAAGATGCCAAACGGCTCGACGCGGGCCAGCATGTTCGCAAGCCCCGCCGGCAGCAGGCTGACGGCGATGCGGCCACCGTCGAGCGGCGGAATCGGCAGCAGGTTGAATGCGGCGAGCATGGCATTGGTGAGGATACCGGCCGCACCCATTAGCATGAGTTGATAGCCAAAATACTCAATGGTATTGGTTTGAACCCCAACGTCAGCGCCAGACAAAACCAATTGCAATACTCCAATCCCGTCCATTACAGCACCGAGCTGGATCATAGCCGCCCAGAAGATCGCCATGAGGAGGTTGGCGCCCGGCCCGGCCGCCGCCACCCACAGCATGTCGCGCTTGGGCCGGCGCAGGTTGTTGAAATTCACCGGCACCGGCTTGGCCCAGCCGAACAGGAAGGCGGGCCCGCCGGCCAGCTTGCTCATCAAAAGTAGGAACAGCGGCAGGCCGATGGTGCCGATGGGATCGATGTGCTTCAGGGGGTTGGCGGTGACCCGCCCCAGCATCCAGGCGGTCCTGTCGCCGAATTTCATGGCGATGAAGCCGTGCGCGGCCTCGTGCAGGGTGATGGCGAAGATCACCGGAATGGCGAACACGGCAATTTTCTGGATCAGCGTCAGTTCCATTTCATTCCTCGAAGGGCGAGGCATCGCCCTTGCCATAGCGCAGAACGCGCGGCTCACCCGCGCTCAAGTCGACCACTGTGGTCGGCGTGAGCCCGCAGCCGTTGCCGTCGATGACCAGTTCCACCTGATGTTCGAGGCGCTCGCGAATTTCCCAGGCCTCGTTGAGCGGGACATCCTCGCCCGGCAACTGCAGCGTCGATGACAGGATCGGCTCCCCCAGCTCGGCGAGCAGCGCCTGCACGATGGCATTGTCCGGAACGCGCAGGCCGATGGTGTCGTTGCGCTTGTGCAGCAGTCGCCTCGGCACTTCGCGCGTGCCCTTGAGGATGAAAGTGTAAGGCCCCGGCGTGTGCGCCTTGAGCAGGCGAAACTGGCTGTTGTCGACCTGGGCATAGCGCCCCAGCTCGGACAGATCGCTGCACACCAGCGTCAGGTCATGGCCTTCGTCGAGCCCGCGCACGCGCAACAGGCGCATGGCCGCGTCCTTGTCGCCGATGTGGCAGCCCAGCGCATAGCAGGAATCGGTGGGATAAACGATCACACCGCCCTCGCGCAGGATTTCTACCGCCTGCTGGATCAATCTGGGCTGGGGATTGTCGGGATGAATATTGAAGTATTGGGCCATCAGGTGGGGGCGGTTTTGGAGGCCGCCCGAGTTTGCCTTGCGCTTGTTAAATTCCAATTATGCCAGATCGGCGTGCAATGCAGCGGCAGCGCCGGCCCGCCGCCCAGTTCGCGCCCGTATTCGCCAGGCGCGTGGAAGTCCGAACCACGAGAAGCCGCAAGCCCGTAAAGATTGGCCAGCTCTGCGAACAGGGCGTGCTGGTCGGGCGTGTGGCTGCCGGTCACCACTTCCACGCCCTCGCCGCCCAGTTCCTTGAACGCGCCCAGCAGCCTGCGCGTGGCCTTGCCTTTCAGGTCATAGCGGCCCGGATGCGCGAGCACGGCCTGGCCACCAGCAGCGCGTATCCAGGCGACCGCACTTTCCAGGGAAGCCCACTCGTGGTTGACGTAACCGGGCCGGCCGCGCACCAGGTATTTCTTGAACACGCTCCTGACATCCTTGCACACGCCCTGTTCGATCAGGAAGCGGGCAAAGTGGGTTCTCCCGATCAGACGCGGATTGGCGGCGTGCCTGAGCGCGCCTTCAAACGCGTTGGGGATGCCGTGCTTGCCAAGTTCCTGCCCGATGCGCTGCGCACGTTCGCGACGACCCTGCTGGATGCTTTCCAGACCGGCCAGCAGCTGCGAATTGCCAATATCGACATTCAGGCCCACTACGTGGAGGGTCACGCCGCTCCAGCTGACCGAGATTTCCACCCCGTTGACGAAGTCGATGCCGGCGGCCTGCGCAGCCTGCGCGGCTTCGCAAAGGCCGCCAATGTCATCGTGATCGGTGAGCGCAAGCACGTCGACGCCCTTTTCCACTGCCCTTTGCACAAGCAGGGCTGGGGTCAGGACACCGTCGGAGATACAGGAATGGCTGTGCAGGTCGTAGTTGCGCATGATCATTGGGCCGGCCAATGCTGCCGCGAGTTCACGGAATTTGGCCCGGCCGGGAAATCATAGCAAAATAGCGCACTCCAAGGCCTGGAAGCCTTAAACATTACCGATTCGCCCCCCATGAAAAAATTCCTCTTCGACCTGTTCCCGGTCATTCTCTTCTTCATCGCCTACAAGCTCGGCAGCGCCAACGCCGAAGCCGCGCAGGCCATTCTCGGTGGGTTCGGGATGCACGCGGCGCCCGGCGGCAAGCCCGGCATTTTCCTTGCCACACTGGTCGCAATCATTGCTTCCTTCGTCCAGGTGGCCTGGGTCAAGCTGAGCGGGCGCAAGATCGACGCCATGCTGTGGGTGAGCCTGTTCATCATCGCCGTGTTTGGCGGCGCGACCCTGTGGCTGCAGGATGAGACCTTCATCAAGTGGAAGCCCACCGTGCTGTACTGGGTGTTTGCGGTCTCCATTTTCGTGGCGGCGGCGTTCGGCAAGAACCTGATCCGCTCGATTACCAGCAAGCAGATGGAACTTCCGGACATTGCCTGGCGTCAGATGAACCTGAGCTGGGGCGCATTTTTCGCCTTCATGGGTGTCGCAAACATCTGGGTTGCCTATAATTTCTCGACCGATGTCTGGGTGGATTTCAAGCTGTACGGCAGTATCGGGCTGATGTTCGTTTTCATCATCATCCAGTCGCTCATGCTCGGCAAATACATCAACAAGGAAGATTCCAAGTAATGTGGTACGCAATCGTTGGCGAAGATGTGCCCGGCAGCCTGGACAAGCGTCTGGCGGCAAGGCCCGCGCATCTCGATCGCCTCAACGCACTTCAGGCAGCAGGACGGCTGCTGCTCGCCGGCCCCTTCCCTACCATCGACAGCAACGATCCCGGCCCTGCCGGTTTTTCGGGCAGCCTCATCGTGGCGGAATTCGATTCGCTTGAGGATGCAAAGGCATGGGCCGGCGCGGATCCTTATGTCGCCGCCGGCGTGTATGCCAGCATCAGTGTCAAACCATTCAAGAAGACTTTGCCCGCATGAACATTGAAGACGAAATTTACGACCGACTGAACGCGCTCGCCCCCACCTCGATCGCGCTGGAGGATGAAAGCTCCCAGCATGCCGGCCACGCGGGTGCGGCGGGCGGCAAACATTACCGCCTGACCATTGTCTCCGGCCAGTTCGAAGGCCTCGGCGCCGTCGCCCGCCACCGTCTGGTTTATGAAACACTGGGAGACCTGATGCGAAAAGGTATCCACGCGCTGGCCATTAACGCCTACGCCCCCAACGAATTCTGATTTCTGACAAGAGGAGCACCCAATGAAGCACCCCCTGATCTTTACTCTGCTGCTCGCCGTGCTTGCCCCGGCCTTTGCCCAGGACGCAAAGCCCATCGCCACCGTCAACGGACGCGAAATTCCTGCCATCTACGGCGACATAGCGAAGCAGACCCTGCTC
>DAIMZB010000079.1:0-7136 GCA_036734185.1 Thiobacillaceae bacterium
GATGTAGGGGTTGGAACAGATGCGCTAATTCCTCCGCTTGCTCCTCCACCGCCGCCTCCTCCTATGCCACCTAAACCCGCTAACATCGCTAGCAATGCCGCTGTAGTAGCTAAACCTATAGCTGCGGAACCAAAACCAAGCGTAGGACCGGCTGACGCTGCTGCCGCTCCCGCTGCTCCGGCTGACGCTGCTGCTGCTCCTGCCGCTCCTGCTGCTCCCGCCAAGTAATTTCTGGCGCAACAGCAAAAAGCCGGTCGCAAGACCGGCTTTTTTTATTTGTTTTCTCCAGCATGGCTTGCCCTTGCCAGCCGTGATTGCAACGGCCTTCATCCTGTCATCCGGCACATTCCGCGAGGAATCGTTCGATCCGCGCGACCGCCTCCTGCAACACGGGCAATGGACGCGTGTAGGCAAAACGCACATGCCTTTCCGGCATCACCTCGCCAAAATCCAGCCCTGGCGTAATCGCCACGCCCGCCTTTTCCAGCATCTGCGCTGAAAAGGAAAAACTGTCCGCAGAGAACCGGCTGACATCCGCATACAAGTAGAATGCGCCTGCCGGCGTCACCGGCAATCCAAAACCCAAACCGCGCAATGCCGCCAAAAGGAAATCCCGCCGCTCCGCCATCTCCTGCCTCCGCTCTTCCAGGATTTTCAGCGTCTCATCCGAAAAGGCGGCCAAGGCCGCGAACTGCGCGGGTGCGGGCGCCGCAAGGTAGAGATTCTGCGCAAGCCGGTCGATGCTCTGCATCAAGTGCGGCGGCGCCGCCAGCCATCCCAGGCGCCATCCGGTCATGTGAAAATATTTCGAGAAGCTGTTGACGACCACAACCTCGCTCGTGTGCACCAGTGCAGTTTGCGGCGCGCCTTCGTAAACCAGGCCATGATAGATCTCATCGACGATCAGGGCCGCGCCCCGTGCCGAGCACAAGGCCGCAATGTCGCGGACATCCTCATCTCGCGCCAGCGTGCCTGTCGGATTGGAGGGCGACGCCAGCAGAACGGCCTTCGTTTTCGCCGTCCAGTGCTGCTCGACCAGGCGCGGCGTCAATTGAAAGGCAATTTCCGAACCGACCGGCACACGCACGGGAATCGCATCGATGAAGCTCGCGAAATGCCGGTTGCAGGGATACCCCGGATCGGCCATGAGGATTTCGTCGCCGGCGTCGAGCAGCGCGCCCAGGACCAGCAACAGCGCGCCCGAGGCACCCGGCGTCACCGCGATGCGCGCAGACGGCACGGCGACACCGTAGCGCTTGAGGTAGAAAGCGGAAATGGCCTCGCGCAGTTCGGGCAAGCCAAGCGCCGGCGTGTAATGCACGTCGCCCCCGCGGATCGCTTCCATCGCGGCCCGGACGATCGGTTCCGGAGTGGGGAAATCGGGCTCGCCGATTTCGAGATGGATGATGTCCCGCCCCTGTGCCTCCAGCGCCTTTGCCCGCGCCAGAATATCCATGACATGGAAGGGCGCGATGCCCAGCGCCCGGCGGGAGCTATTCATCGATGCCGTGCTGGCTCAAAAAGTCTTTCACCCAGCGCTCAGGCTTGGCGCTGTGCCAGCGATCCTTCAGTTCACCGTCAACGAACAGCAACACGGTGGGAAAGCCGCGCATGCCGTAATGCCCGGCGAGCTTCATGTTGTGGCCCTCGTCCACCTCCACTTTTGCCAGCATGAACTTGCCGGCATAGGCGTGTGCAACGCGCTCGAGAATGGGCGTGAGCGCGGTACACGGCGGGCACCAGTCGGCCCAGAAGTCGACCAGGATGGGAGTGCTTTTCGAGGCCGCGATCACGTGCTCGTCGAACTGCTCGTAGCTGGTGTTGAAGATCAGGTCTTGGCGATTTGTTGGGGACATCTTGAAATTTCTTGCTGCGTATCGGAACGGTTATTCATTATCTGGCAACAGCGGCTGACCGCCCTGCAAATGTTCGAGATCGACCGACTCGATCTGGCGGAAACGCTTGCTGATCTTGTTGGAACTGATGCTGACCTCACGCACGTCCTCATTGGCCTGGCTGATGTGCGCTGCCAGTTTCTTCATGCGCTCTTCGAAGCGGCCGAAGTCCTTGCCCAGGCGCGACAGCTCTTCCTTGATGATGTGCACCTGGCGCCGCGTTTCCACGTCCTTGATGACTGCGCGCGCGGTGTTGAGCACCGCCATCAGCGTGGTCGGCGACACGATCCACACACGCTTCTGCATGGCATGGTCGACGAGGTCGGCGTGATACGCATGGATTTCGGCAAACACCGCTTCGGCCGGCACGAACATCACCGCGCCGTCGCTGGTCTCGTGCTCGATGATGTACTTGGAGGCAATATCCTCGATGTGCTTCTTCACGTCGGCCTTGAAGGCGCGCGTGGCTGCGTTTCTTTCCGTTTCCGCAAGCGCGGTGTCGAACATGCGGTTGTAGTTCTCGAGCGGGAACTTGGAGTCGACCGCCACCTTGCCGGTCGGCTCGGGCAGGGTCAGCAGGCAGTCAGCACGGCTTTTGTTGGACAGCGTGGCCTGGAACTCGTAGGAACCGGGCGGCAGAATGTTGCGCACCAGGGCTTCCAGTTGGACTTCGCCAAAGGCGCCGCGCGAGCGTTTGTCGCCCAGCAGTTCCTGAAGCGTCACCACGTTGCTGGTGAGGCCGTCGATCTTTTTCTGCGCCTCGTCGATGGTGGCGAGCCGCGCCATGACGTTGGCGAAGGTCTCATTGGTCTTCTTGAAGCCCTCGTCCAGCCGCTCGCTCACCTTGCCGGAAATCTCTGCAAGGCGTCCGTCCACCGTGCCGCTCAGGCGTGCAATGGTTTCCTGGATCAGCTTTTGCTGCTCGCGCCCCTGATCGGCAAAGGTGGTCAGGGTCTTGTTGAGAAACTCCTGCTGGCCGCTTTTCAGGGCATCACTGGCGGCAGCCAGCGATTTGGTCTGCTCCAGGCGCAGCCCTTCCAGGGCCTGGCGCAGGCGCTCGGCGCTGTCGGCAAGTGCGGCCTGAGTGCGGTCGCTTTGCTGGGCAAGACCCTGGTGCAGGTCCTTCAGCATGGCCTGGTGCTGGATGCCCAGTTCCTTCTCGTTCCGGGAAGACTGCTCGCCCTGGCCGCGCAACACCGCACCAAGGCGGACGACGGCCCATGCTGCCAGCGCAATCGAGGCCAGCAGCAGGATCAGGATCAAAAGCGTCTCGGTATTCTGCATACGGCGATTATACTGCCCGCCTATGCGACATTATTTTCGACACACCGTTTTCCTGCTGCTGGCCTGGCTGGCCTTTTCATGCAGCGCAAACACCAGCCAGACGCTGGAAGGAATCGTCACCCGGATTGCCGATGGCGACACGCTGTACGTGCTGGATGCCACGCACAACAGCCACAAGGTCCGCCTGCTCGGCATCGACGCGCCCGAGCACGGCCAGGCGTTCGGCGAACTGTCGAGACAATCACTTGCGGGCCTGACTTATTTGAGGCCCGTGAGCGTGGACTGGCGGGCTCGCGACATCTATGGCCGCATCCTTGGCAGGGTGCGCGTGGCTGCGCCGGACTGCAGGCAGCCTGACTGCCCGCAGGCTTTCGACGCCAATCTCGAACAGGTCAGGCTGGGCTTTGCCTGGTGGAACAAGAAATACGCCCACACCCAGTTCCCCGGCGATGCCGCGGCGTACGAGGCAGCCGAGCAACGCGCACGTGCCGCCAGGGCCGGATTATGGGTCGATCCCAACCCCATGCCGCCGTGGCGCTGGCGCTATGCAAATCGAATCGGACAAGATAAAGTGGCGCCATGAGAACCGTTGCCGTGATTCAGCCTGCCCTGCGCCGCTTTGTGTGGCGCGCCATGCATGGGCCTGGCCGGATGTAGCGACAACCGTTTTCTGCAACCGAGCCACGCCGCCACAAGCGCCGTGGCTTTTGTTTTTTCCTTACCGGGAAACGTCATGCCCAAACACAAGAAGAACCTTGCCAGCGCCTACCTTGGCGTCATCCTGATCTGGTCCACCACGCCACTCGGCATTGTCTGGAGCGGCCAGGGGGTGCATTACACCTTCCCGCTGTTCGCGCGCATGGCCATCGGCCTCGCGGTCTGCCTGCTGTGGCTTGCCTTCACGCGCACGCGTTTCCCGCTGGATCCGCAATCGCGCCAGTCCTATGTCATTGCCGGCATCAGCATCTGGTCATCCATGATGTGCACTTACTGGGGCGCGCGCTATATCCCGTCCGGGCTGATCTCGGTGGTTTACGGCCTGAGTCCGATCGTTACCGGGCTGTTTGCCTGGCTGTGGCTGCATGAGGATGCCTTCAGCCCGCTGAAAATTGCCGGCATGCTGCTCGGCCTGGCCGGTCTGGCGCTGGTGTTCGACGGCAGCATGCAACTGGGCGAAAACGCGCACTGGGGCATTGTGGCCTTGCTGTGCTCGGTGATGCTCCAGGCCTGGGGGCTGGTGGCGGTCAAACGCATTCAGGCCGACATTCCGGCCGTCGCGCAAACCGCAGGGGCATTGTTCGTGACCGTGCCGCTTGCCGCCCTGAGCCTTGCCCTGCTCGGCGACTGGCCCGGACAGGTATCGACGCGCGCCGTGCTGGCTATCATTTATCTGGGCGTTTTCGGATCGGTGGCGGGCTTCTCGCTGTACTACTTCCTGATCAGGCACATCAGCGCCGGGCGTGTGGCGCTGACCACGCTGATCACGCCGGTGACTGCGCTGCTGCTCGGCATGGCGCTGAACGGCGAGCGCCTGACGGCCAATGTGGCGGCCGGCTCGGGCCTGATCCTGTTCGGACTGGCCTTGTACGAGTGGGGGCTGATCAGCAAAAACGGGCGGCGCCTGCGCGCCGCCCGTGTGCCGGATTGACCGTATTCCGTCCGACGGACCTTATGCGCTTTCGCGCACGGCGCGGCGGCGCTCATGCTCCTGCAAATGGCGCTTGCGCAGGCGAATGGACTTGGGCGTGATCTCCACCAGCTCGTCGTCGTCGATGAACTCGACGGCGGATTCGAGCGTGAGCTTGATCGGCGGCGTCAGGCGCACGGCTTCGTCGGTGCCCGAGGCGCGCACGTTGGTGAGCTTCTTGCCCTTGATCGGGTTCACCACCAGGTCGTTGTCGCGGCTGTGGATGCCGATGATCATGCCTTCATACAGCTTGTCGCCGGGTGAAACGAACATGCGGCCGCGGTCTTCCAGGTTCCACAGCGCATAGGCCACGGCCTCGCCGTGCTCCTGCGAGATCAGCACGCCGTTGTGGCGGCCGGGCAGGTCGGCCTTGACCGGGCCGTATTCGTCGAACACGTGGGCCATGATGCCGGTGCCGCGCGTCATGGTCATGAAGTCGCTTTGAAAGCCGATCAGCCCGCGCGCCGGGATGTGGTACTCGATGCGCACGCGGCCATTGCCGTCCGGCTGCATGTCCTGCAGGTCGCCACGGCGGCGGCCCAGTTCTTCCATGACCGCGCCCTGGTGGGCTTCCTCGACGTCGATGGTCAAGAGCTCATACGGCTCCATCTTCTCGCCGTTGATTTCCTTGAACACCACGCGCGGTTTCGCTACCGCGAGTTCGAAACCCTCGCGACGCATGTTTTCCAGCAGGATGGGGAGGTGCAGTTCGCCGCGGCCGGAAACCAGGAACACGTCGGCGTCGCCGGTGTCCTCGACTTTCAGCGCGACGTTGGTGAGCAGTTCCTTGTTGAGGCGGTCGCGGATCTGGCGGCTGGTGACGAACTTGCCTTCAGTGCCGGCAAGCGGCGAGGTGTTGACCTGAAAGTTCATGGTCAGCGTGGGCTCGTCCACTTTCAGCATGGGCAGGGGCGTCGGATTGTCCTTGTCCGTAATCGTGACGCCGATGCCGATGTCCTCGATGCCGTTGATCAGCACGATGTCGCCGGCTTCGGCCTCGTCGACCAGGATGCGCTCCAGGCCCTGGAAGCCCAGTACCTGGTTGATACGCCCGGTCTTCACTTCGCCGCCGATGCCAGCGGCCACTGCCACGGTCTGGCCGGGCTTGATGCGGCCGTTGCGAATGCGGCCCACGCCGATGCGGCCAACGTAGGAGGAATAATCGAGCGCGGCGATCTGCAATTGCAGCGGCGCGTCGGAGCTGCCTTCCGGCGCCGGCACGTGCGAGAGCACGGTCTCGAACAGCGGCACCATGTCGGCTGCGGCGCCGCCGGAAGACGGCGCGTCCTTGATGTCCATGCACGCCCAACCGTTTAGGCCCGAAGCGTAGACGATGGGGAAGTCGAGCTGCTCGTCAGTCGCACCCAGCTTGTCGAAGAGGTCAAAGGTCGCGTTGATGGCGTAGTCGGGACGCGCGCCAGGGCGGTCCACCTTGTTCACCACCACGATGGGGCGCAGTCCCAGCGCCAGGGCCTTCTTGGTCACGAAGCGGGTCTGCGGCATGGGGCCTTCCACGGCATCCACCAGCAGCACCACACCGTCCACCATGCCCAGCACGCGCTCCACCTCGCCGCCAAAGTCGGCATGCCCGGGGGTGTCGACGATGTTGATGTGATAGTCGCCATACTTGATGGCCGTGTTCTTGGCCAGGATGGTGATGCCGCGTTCCTTTTCCAGGTCGTTGCTGTCCATCACCCGTTCGTCCACCGCCTGATTGTCGCGGAAGGTGCCGGATTGCTTGAGGAGCTGATCGACCAGCGTGGTCTTGCCGTGGTCAACGTGGGCGATGATGGCGATGTTGCGGAGCTTGCGGGACATGAGGAGGCCTGGCTTGGAAAGCCCACTATTTTAGCAGATTTGAATGTTTAACCCAGATAATCCCGCCTTGGGCAATCCGTTCATGGATTGAAGAGGGGGTGCCTGGCCAGCCGGTGTTCGATTTTTGTCATTTCGGCCAGGTAGGCGGGGCTGCCAACGCCGCCGAAACGGCGCACGAACACGGACTCGGGCATGAACTCCGGGAGGTCGGCAAAAGACGGGACCAGCGCGGTGTCCTTTGCCACGCCCGCCAACGCCAGCCGCACCAGCTCGGCGCGCGGCCCCACCGCGAGCTCGCCCAGCCTGGCGCCGGCGCGGTCATATCCCAGATCGGTAAAGCTGAAGCCGGAGCCGGACTGCGCGTCTTCTTCTTCCTTGGCCAGCCCCATGGCATTGGCCAGCCGGCTGCCGCCATTGGCGGAAAGCGCCGCGGCAATCAGCAGGTGCTCGGC
>DAIMZB010000080.1:0-7133 GCA_036734185.1 Thiobacillaceae bacterium
GGTGATTTACGAGCAGCGCAACGAACTGCTGGCAGCGGAGGATATCGCCGACACCATCCTTTCCATGCGCACGGACGTGGTCAACACCGTCATCGACCAGCATATTCCGCCGGGCTCGATGGAAGAGCAGTGGGATGTCGAAGGCGCTGAAAAAATGCTGGAGTCGGAGTTCACCCTGCAGATCCCGCTCGCCCAGTGGCTCAAGGATGATGAGAAGCTCGACGAGCACGGCCTGCGCGCCAAGGCGGTGGAAGCGGCCAATGCGGCCTATGCAGCCAAGGAGGCCGTTGTCGGTTCCGAGGTGTTGCGCCATTTCGAGCGCGCCGTCATGCTACAAAGCCTCGATTCGCACTGGCGCGAGCACCTCGCGGCGCTTGACCAGCTGCGCCAGGGCATCCACCTTCGCAGTTACGCGCAGAAGGATCCCAAACAGGAATACAAGCGCGAGGCCTTCCTGCTGTTTTCCAACATGCTTGACGCAGTCAAGATGGAAGTCACCCGCATCACCACGACGGTGCAGATCCGTACCGAGCAGGACGTGGAGGCGGTCGAGCAGCAGCACGAGGAAGTTTCCAACGTGCAATACCACCATGCGGACTACGACGAGGCCCTGGCCGGCAAGGACGAGGCAGGAGAGGGTGCTGCTGCCCTATCCGCCCAACCGGTCACGCGCGAAGCGCCCAAGGTCGGCCGAAACGATCCCTGCCCCTGCGGCAGCGGCAAGAAGTACAAGCACTGCCACGGCAAGCTCGCCTGACGCGGTGGGCTACCCGGACAGGGCGGCTATCGAGCGGCTGTTTTTGCCGGCTCAGCCAGATGCCATTCGCTGCCGCCCTTGTTGACCAGCAGGTAGCCCTCGCTGCCTGAGAGGTCGGTGCCGTTCAGGTAGTAGAGATCCTGTTGCTGGTTGGGGTTGTTGATGCGATAACCCAGCATCTGGGCAAGCAGCTTGCCCATCTCGTAATGCGTCGGATTGATGAGTCGTCGCGCTTCCTGCATGACGGCCGGTGTGCCGTTGTGGCCGTAGAAAATGAACGGGACGCGCGCCACCTCCGGAGTCAGCTTGGCGTGCCCGAACTGGCCGCCATTTTCGCCCAGCATTTCTCCATGGTCCGAGGTGAACAGGACGTAGACCGGGAGCTTTGAGCGGGCCTTCAGGTCATTTATCAGGCTGAACAGCAGGTGGTCCGTGTAGCGCACCGAGTTGTCATAGGTGTCCACGCGGTACTGGTTGGTTTTTCTTTCCGCGCCGGATTTGAAGAACTCGTATTCCGGCGGGTAGTTGCTGTCGTATGGGCTGTGCGAATTGCGCTGATGCAACACGATGAAATTGGGGCGGCCAAGATCCACCTGCTTCAGGGTCTCGAGCAGGACCGAGTCGTGACGCTCCTCGAGTGCGCGCTCGAGGTGTTCTGCCGTCAGGCTGCGGCTGGCGTACTCGATGCCGGAGAAGGTCGAGAGATTCGCGGTCTGGGCAGAATAATAATGAGTCTGGAAGCCCTGCGCTTTCGCCATTTTGATCAGGTTGCTGGTCTGGCGAAAAATCTGTCGCGTATTGCCCGGCTCGCGGGTGACGTTGTAGAACATGGGCAGCGAGACCTTGGTGGCGACACCCGCGGCGATGCCCTGCTGGTAGATGAAATTCCGGTCTGAGCGCAGCGTTTCAAGCTGCGGCGTCGTTTCGCGGCCATACCCAAACAACGACATGTGCGCCGGCGTCAGGCTTTCCCCCATGACGACGATGATGTTGGCGTGCACCGGCTTCCCGTCTTTTTCCAGCACATAGGGTTTCCACGGAGCTTCCTCCTGTGCGACTAGGTGCCGCGGCAGATCCCGCACCAGGAAATACGAGAACGCCTGCAGCGCATTTTCCAGCATGTAGGTTTTGGGGTTGGGATAAAACCGCTGCGACTCGTCGCTGGTGTAGGCGCGAATCGGCAGCACCAGCAGCAGCAAAACCAGCGGCAGGGCGGCAAGCGAAAAATGCAGGCGGTACGATTCGGAAAGCCGAAACAGCAAGATCAGGGCCGCGTAGCTTGCCAGCATGATCAGCAACGGCGCAACGATCAGTCCGGCCACACCGGCAAGCGATTCGTTCACCTCGGCCAGCTCGGAAAAGAGCAGCCGGATTTCATGGGGCGCAAACGAGGTTCCGAAATAGGCGATGTGCAACAGCTGTCCGAGCTGCAGCAGGAAGAAAAAGCCGAGCAGGCCATAGATTGCCGCGCGATTGCGCAGTGCCAGCAGCAGAAAGGCAATTATGGTGAGCACCGCCAGGGTATAGGGGCGGAACAGGATGGGACCGCTGCCAGTTACGAGCGTGTACAGGTAATCTGGCAGGATCAGCAGGCAGCCTGCGGCCACCGCGAGCAGAGGGTGGGCGAGCAACTTGACGGGCAAAACCGGGCGAGACTTCATGTGCAAATCGGGGCAGGTGGAAATCGACTGGGTTAGGGTGGCTAGGCCGCAAAAAGTTCGAAAAGGCCTGTGCAGCGGGCCATTTTACCTCCCGGCCGCGATAAAGTCCGGCTAGAGCCGGTATCGCTGATCGCTCAAGGAAAATGCCGCCGGACAGGCCACCCCTCCCTTTGTCATGCCGATTACCTTGAATAGTTCGCCCATCTCGGCCGGGGACACCAGCATCTGCACGCCATTGGACAGGGGCAGGTAGCCGGGGGCGGCGTCTGCGGGCGTTTCGGCCAGCAGGGCCGTGATGCCGCCCGCCAGCAGAAAGGCGGCCTGGGTGGTATAGCCGCAGATATCCAGTCCTGCCGCCAGGCCGGCATCGGCCACGCCCGTGAAATCCACGTGTGCCGTCAGGTCGCACAGGCCGGGCAGATGGAAGGGGTCATCCAGTGCATGGTGGCGGTAATGCGCCCGCAGCGTTCCCATGTGGCGCTGCGGATGGAAGTACTCACTTCTTCCAAAGCCATAATCAATGAAGAGCAGCAATCCGGCCTCGAGTGTTTCCGCAAGGCTTGTGACCAAGGCGGGAGTGGCGAGGCTGATTTCGCTCACGTAGCCAGGGGTCAGGTTGAGCGCGGCGGCTTGCGCCAACAAGGCGGGGTCGGCAATGGGCCGCTCCGTCCAGCCCAGGCTTTCGCCTTGCCAGGTTACGCCCCGCTCCAGCGGCCCGTCCTGTGTCCAGTGGATGAGGTGTGTGGGCAGCGCGTCCAGTACCTCATTGCCGAAAACCACCCCTCTGAAGTCGGCCGGCAAGGCGTCAAGCCAGTCGAGCCTTGTGGCATGGGACTGTAGCGTGGCTTGTTGCCGGGCGCGCAAATCGCCGCTGACTTCCAGTATCGAGTAGGGCGTATCCACGCCCAGGGCTTCCAGTTCGCCAATGATGTGTGCGGCGAGCAAGCCGGTACCCGCCCCCAGCTCGAGAATGCCGCCGCCGGTCTGCTTCAGCGTTTCGGCAAACTGCCGAGCCAGCACCCTTCCGAACAGCGGCGAGATCTGGGGGGCAGTGACAAAATCTCCGCCGGCGCCGAATTTTGCCGAGCCGCCGCTGTAGTAACCCAGCCCCGGCGTGTAGAGCGCCAGTTCCATGTAGCGCGCGAATGAAATCCAGCCGCCAGCGGCATCAATCTCGCGGCGGATGCGCAGGCGCAGCTCCAGGCTGGTTTCGAGCTGCTCGGGCGCGGGAGCGGGCAGGGACATGACGGGGTTGAGGCCTTGGGCGATAATGGCCGATACGATAACCCATAAGTTCGCCAAGTTCGTGCACGGGCGGGACAAAGGCTTGTCGCACCCGCAAAAATCCTAAAAAACCTTAACAGGACACAGCACCGATGCCCGGCAAAACCACTGCCAAAACCATCCTAATTACCGGCGGCTCCAAGCGTGTCGGCGCCGAGATTGCGCGCATCATGCATGCCACCGGCGCCAATCTGATGATTCATTACCGCAGCTCGGCCAAGGCGGCACGCACCCTGCAGGACGAGCTGAACGCCTTGCGCGAAAACTCCGTGGCGCTGATCCAGGCGGACCTTCTGGACACGGCCGTGCTGCCCAGCCTGGTGTCACAGACCCTTTCCACGTTCGGGAAGCTGGATGTGCTGGTCAACAATGCCTCGAGTTTCTACCCAACGCCGGTAGGCAGCATTACCGAGAAGGACTGGATCGACCTGATGGGATCCAACCTGAAGGCGCCGATGTTCCTCGCGCAGGCGGCCGCACCCGAATTGAAAAGGCAGCGCGGCTGCATCGTCAACATCACCGACATCCACGCCGACCGGCCGATGAAGAATTATCTGGTGTATTCCGTTGCAAAGGCCGGGCTGGTCGGGCTCACCAAGTCGCTGGCGCGGGAGCTTGCGCCCAACGTGCGCGTCAACGGAGTCGCGCCGGGCCCCATCATGTGGCCCGAGGACAATGCCGATTTCGACGAGGTTTCGCGACAGCGCATCGTTTCCCATACCATGCTGAAGCGTGCCGGCAATCCCTCCGACATCGCGCATGCGGTGCGTTTTTTCATCGAGGATGCGCCTTTCGTCTCCGGGCAGATCCTGGCCGTGGACGGCGGCAGGAGCGCAAAGCTCTAGCCGCGCTGCTGCAGGCTTTATCCCCTTCCTGCCTGGTTGCGGAAATAGCTGGCGCTGGTGGCTGAGGCTGCTGGTTCCTGCGTCTTGCTCTGCCCCGCTTCAGAAGCCGGGGTCTGCGGGGAAGCATTCGAAGCCTTGGTGGCTTCCGCGTCACCCGAAAGATTTGCCACGTCGCCCGAAATGGCGCCGCCTTCTTCGATCATCATTGCACCATAGCGGATTGTCCCCGAAACCTTGCCGGTGGCGTGAATGACCAGGCGCTTGCGCGCCGTCAGTTCGCCTTCAAAATTCCCATGCACCTCGGCCACGTCTATTTCAGCCTTGCCTGAGAACACGCCGCCTTCAGCGATGCGGATGACGCGGCTTTTCATCGATGCTTCCACACGGCCTTCCACCACCAGAATTGCACAGTCCGTGATCTCGGATCCCTTCAGCTTGATGTTTGGCCCCACGATGAGTTTGCTGCCTTCGTCCGCCGGCAACGATTTGGCGGTGTCGTCCACGGCTTCTGCTTTCGCCGAGCTGACGGATTTTGCGGACTCGACAGTTCTTGCGGATGCGTAAGATGACTGGCTGATCCGGCTCGAATCGGTTCTCGAATTGCTGGAGTGCATCAGGTTCTTGAGCATGGAATGGTTCCCTTCGGTGAGCTTGTTTGCAAAACGCTGTTAGCGGTCGCGCCCGCGAAACCGGGTGCAACAAAAAGGGCGAACGCAATTCGCGGGCCAGCGATGAAAACCCGTTGATAAACAGGTGGATGATGATTTTTTCAGTTACGGCTGGCTGGTGCGAAAGCCCGCCAATGTCGCTGCAGGACGACGCCGACCCCGGCGGATTAGGGCAAACCTCCGCAAAAACAGAAAGATAGGGCGGCTTGCGCCTGTCGTTAAATCGAGACGCGCGTGACGCGCTGGCGACAGCGCGTTGGAAGGCGGCGCGCTGGAAGGTCGCACGCCGGCCTGATCGGGCTCAGCTCGCGGTCAGGATTGAGTGTAGGTCCGGTACCACTCGACCCAACGCCCTATGCCGTATTCGAGCGGGGTCTTGGGCTCGAATCCCACCGCCTGTTTCAGGGCTTCGATGTCGGCATAGGTTGCCTCGACGTCGCCCGGCTGCATGGGCAGGAAATTCTTTTTCGCTTCCTTGCCCAGGGCCTTTTCGATGGTGCCGATGAAGGTCATCAGCTCCACCGGCTGGTGGTTGCCGATGTTGTAGACGCGATAGGGCGCATGACTTTCCGCCGGGCTGCCGTGTGCATGATCGTAGCCGGGGTCGGGTTTGGGGATGCGGTCCATCACGCGTACGGTGCCCTCCGCGATATCTTCCACAAAGGTGAAGTCGCGCCGCATCTTGCCGTGGTTGAACACGTCGATCGGCCGGTTCTTCAGGATCGCTGAGGTGAACAGCCAGGGCGACATGTCGGGGCGGCCCCAGGGTCCGTATACGGTGAAATAGCGCAGGCCGGTGGTCGGCAGGCCATAAAGGTGCGAATAGGTATGCGCCATCAGCTCGTTGGATTTCTTGGTGGCGGCATACAGCGAGACAGGGTGGTCGACATTGTCATCCACCGAAAACGGCAGCTTGGTGTTGGCGCCGTAGACGCTGGAGGAACTGGCGTAGACGAAGTGCTCGACGCCATTGTGGCGGCAGCCTTCCAGCAGGTTGGCGAAGCCGACCACGTTGCTCTGGATGTAGGCATGGGGATTCTTCAGCGAATAGCGCACCCCCGGCTGGGCGGCAAGGTTGATGACGCGGTTGAAGCGTTCGGCCTCGAACAGGTCTTCCATGGTCATGCGGTCGGAGATGTCGCCCTTGATGAAGCGGAAATGGGCGTGCGGCTTGAGGTGCTCGAGCCGGGCCAGCTTGAGGTTGGGGTCGTAGTAGTCGTTGAGGTTATCGATGCCAACCACTTCGTCTCCGCGCGCAAGCAGGATTTGCGCGACATGCATGCCGATGAAGCCGGCAGCGCCGGTGAGCAGGATTTTCATGGAGTCTCCAGTTGGGTAGCCGAATTTTAGCAGGGGGCGGGTATCCCCCGTAAAATGGCGCCCATGGAGATTTTCCTGCAAAGACTGCTTTATGCACTGCTGCTGGCGCTGGCATTGCCCCTCATTCCCCTGCGCCTGTTCGTGCGCGGCTTCAAGGAGCGCGGCTACTGGCGAAATATTGGCGAACGCTTCGGGTTCGGCAGGGTGAAGGCCCGGCACCCGGTGTGGGTGCACGCCGTTTCGGTGGGGGAGGCGCGCGCCGCCGCGCCGCTGGTGGAGCGTTTTCTTGGCCAGGGCAAGCCCGTGCTGGTGACCTGCATGACGCCAGCAGGGCGGGCCACCGCCTTGCAGCTGTTCGGCGATCGTGTCCAGGTGCGATATCTGCCGTACGACTTCCCCTGGGCAGCGCAGCGTTTCATTCGCCAAGCCCGGCCGGAGCGCTGCGTCATCATGGAGACCGAACTCTGGCCCAATCTCCTGCGCGCGGCCCGGCGCGCGGGGGCGCCGATTTATCTGGTGAATGCGCGGCTGTCGGAAAAGTCGGCGCGCCGCTACCGCAAGGTGGCGGCATTCGCGCGCGAAGCGCTGAGCGCTTTTT
>DAIMZB010000081.1:0-7124 GCA_036734185.1 Thiobacillaceae bacterium
TTCACGCCAAGCTGCATTTTTCCAGCAGCCGTGCCACGCTATGGCTGGCTTCCGACCCGATGCGCTACCGCGTGCACGTGCTGGACGAAATGCTTTGCCCGGAAACCGGCCTTGCGTACCCAGAATTCCCCTACGCCGCCGAAGCCTGCGTGGCGCCCGACCTCATCCGCCCGGTTCTGGAAAGACTCAAGGCCCTGCGCCTGGCGGATGAAAACATGTACCTGCGATCCGGTTCGCTCAACGTGGTAAACGGCCTCGTGGGGCTCAATTTCTCTTGCGACGGTTCGCACTACCTGCGGGCAGAGGAATTTCTCTCGCGCGAAGCGCGGTTCTGGTTTTGAGGCTCCGCACCGTCACACGCGGATGATCTCGCCCTTGAGCGCATAAAGGATGGCAAGCACGTCCTTCTGGGTCGCTTCGTCGATTTTGTGCTTGTTCAGCGCGCCCATGATGTCGTCCATGACAGCAAGGTATTCCTGTTCGCTGATGTTCATGCCGGTGTGCGCCGCGCGCATGTCCTTTCCAGAATATTTTTCGGGGCCGCCTGAACCCGCCGAGAAAAAATCGCGTGCCATCGCCTTGGCATGCTCGATATCCTTGACGTTCTGGAAGCGGGTGCTGACCAGCGGGTTGGTCAAATGGGCGTCGATGACGTCGTCCACTATTCTGGAAATACCCTGCGCGCCACCCAGGCGATCGTATAGCGAAATGCTCATCATGCCTCTCCTCATTCATGTTGACCAACGATGTATGCGCGACGCAGCAGCGCCGCGGGTGCGGCAGCAGGCGGAACCGCCATGTGGCTGCACGTATTTTGTGTAGCACACCGGCAGGCAGGCTGACGGGTTTTCCGCCGATCGGTAGCTGAAACGGGCGGATACGTTATATAAATGCGGAATTCGGCTGATACCGGCCCGACCCGCGACAGGCGCACAAATGGAAAAACCGCCCGGCAGCCGCACCTGCCTGTACTCCACCGAGCAACTCGACACCCTCATCACCGGCATGGCGCACCAGGCCGCAGGTTTTCTGGCGGGGCGCGCGAAAGTGGCAATCGTCGGGGTGCTCCGGCGCGGCGCGCCGCTCGCCGACAGGCTGCATGAGCGGCTTGTTGGCGTTTACGGCCTGCGCGACTGCCTGCGCCTGGACCTGCAGATCAAGCGTTACGCCGACGACCTTACCCTGCTCTATCCGGAAACCCGGCTAACAGAAAACGCGGCGCATGCCACGCTCGATCTGGAAGGGTATACCGTATTGGTGGTGGACGACGTGATGTATCGCGGCCATTCCATGCTGCGCGCGGGGGAATATCTGGCGAGAAAACAGCCGGCGGAAATGCGCACGGGGGTGCTGGTGGATCGAGGCGCAGCCAAGCTCCCGGTGCGCACGGATATCGTCGGCGTGCGCCTCGACGTGGCGCCCACGGACATCATCGAATGCAACGTGCCGCCTTACGAAAGCGAATTCAGGATCGACCTGCTGCAGCCTGCGCAGACAGTTCGCTGATACGGCCGGTCAGCCGCGGCGCGCTTCGTGCTGCGCCAGCACGCGCAAACCCTCGAGTGCGTGATTCAGGGTGTCGTGGTAGCTCTCCCTCGGGAACACCACATAGGCCGGCAGTTTGAAGACCGGGCTGTCCGGCACCTGCTGCAGCCGACCGCTGTCGAGGTGCTCGCGCACCAGCCGCTGCGGAAAATAGCCCGAACCGCCGAAGCTCAGCGCCTGCTGCATCGCCAGCCAGCCGATGTTGACCGTCATGGCCGGCGAGGCCACGTCCGGATAGTGATCGCTGAACTGCGCGTGGAACTCCGGCCCCCAGTCGATGTGGATGTAGTCCTCGCCGGTCCAGCTTTCTTGTCGTGGTGATGCCACCAAGAGCAGCGTCTCGTCGAACAGGTGCTCGATCACCAAGCCAGGCCGCGTCACCGGCGTGTACATCGCGCCGATGTCCACCGTGCCCTCGATCAGGCCCTGCATGATGTCCGCCTCGAAGCCGATCTCCAGGCGAAGCGACACGTCTGGCGCGGCCTTGCGCATCCAGTTCACCCAGCGCGGCAGAAAGCTCTCCCACAGCCCGATGCGCGCAGAGAGCGTCAGCACGTCGTGATACCCCTGGGGCAAGCCCACATCGTGCCGCGCCTGTTCGAGTGTGCGCACCAGATTCTTGGCATGGCTCAGAAAACGCTTCCCCGAGGCGGTGAGTTCAGCGCCATTGCGTCCGCGCACGAACAGTTTCGCACCCAGTTGGCTTTCCAGGGTCTGGATGCGCGCGCTGACCGTCGACTGTGTCACGTGCAGCCGGCCCGCTGCGGCGACGAAATTACCAGTGGCGGCCACGGCCAAGAAAGTGCGGGCGAGTTCGATGTCCATGTTGCCCCTCCGGCAGTCATTCCACTTATATCGAAATTACCGATATTAAATAGCAAAAAAAATCGTTTTTCAAATAGTTTGGGCGCACATAGACTTCAATCAACCTGAACTGAAGGAGATAAAAATGAACGCTCCCACCGCAATGAACAACCTGATGCCACAGCGCGATGCCGAGGGCTATCTGGTCGAGCCGGCAGACTGGAACGAAGAAATCGCCAGTGCGCTCGCCGCCGAGGAAGACATCAAGCTAGGCGACGACCACTGGGACGTCATTCGCTTCATGCGCGCCTACTACGAAGAACACCAGGTCGCGGCCGACGCCCGCTTCGTCATCAAGCACCTGGAAGAGCGCATCGGCAAGGATGCGCGCAAGCGTCTGTTCGAGCTGTTCCCCTACGGGCACGTCAAGCAGACCTGCAAGATTTCGGGGATGAAGCGCCCGCGCGCCTGGAGCACCGGCTAAAACACAAACCAAAGTGCTTGGATCTGCCCCGCGCCGCTGCCCGGTGCAGATTGGCCAGCAGGCAAATTGCCTGCTGGATTTTTTTTGTGCCCGAACCCAGCCCTTTTTGAATTGATCCACCCGCACCCCACAAGAGAGGAACTCACCTAGATGGTACGCAAACTGGCTTATTCGGTTTCCGAACGCGAGCACTGGATTTCTGGCGCCGGCGGCCTGCTTGGCATCCTTCTGGTCTGGCTGGTCAGCAGCCTCGTGGTCGATCGCACGACTGCCATCCTGGTCGCTTCCTCCATGGGTTCGACTGCGGTTCTGTTGTTTGCAGCGCCGCATGGCGCCATGTCTCAACCGTGGGCGGTGTTTGGCGGCCATCTGTTCTCGGCGCTGATCGGCGTCACCTGCCTGCTCTGGCTGCCCCACAACCCCATGTGGGCCGCCTCCCTGGCGGTAGGTCTTTCGATCACCGCAATGTACAGCCTGCGCTGCCTGCACGCGCCGGGCGGCGCCACGGCACTGGCTACCGTGCTGGCCGGCAACACCGTGCACACCATGGGCTACGCTTTCGTATGGACACCCATCATGCTGAACACGCTCATCATTCTGGCCGTGGCGATCATGTTCAACTATCCCTTCGCGTGGCGCCGCTACCCGCAGGCATGGGCCAAGCGCAGTGCGCCGAAGGACGAGAAGGCCATGATCCCGCACAGCCGCCTGGTCTATGCGCTATCCCAGATCGACACCTTCGTGGACATCAGTGAAGAGGATTTGCAGCGCATCTACGAGCTTGCCATGCACAATGACGCCCCTGCCATGAAGGCATCGGGCAGCCTGGCCGCGCAATCGACACGCGCCTGATGCACAGTACGACTGGCCTGAAAGACCGGCCCCGTCTATAAAGAAATCCCCTTCAGCAAAGGAGTGCGCGATGAAGAACCCGACATGGATGATCTTTTCGGCGCTGTTGATCTCGGCCAGCGTACTGGCCGCGGAAGCGCCCAAGTCAACCGCGCCCGAAGCCGGGCGCACCACCGCACAGAAAGCCGAGGATGCTGCCAGCAAGGCGGCAGAAGAAGCCAAAGAGGCGACGAGCAAAGCCGCGGAAGCCGCCAGCCGGGCGCTGGAAAAAGCCGAGCTGGCCGCAAAGGAAACCACCCAGAAAACCCTGGATGCCGCAAAGCAGGCTGCACGCGAAGCCAGAGAAGCGGCAGAACAGGCCGCGCTGAAGGCGGAGAAAGCCAGCAGGAAAGCGAGTTCGGCGGGCAAGGAAGCTGCGCGCAAGGCCGAAGTGGCCGCGAAAAATGCAGCCAACGTCGCCAAGGAAGCTGCGCACAAGGCTGAAGATGCCGCCAGAAAAACAGCCCAGGCCGGCAAGCAGGCCGCACTGAAAGCCGCCCAGGCCACGCGGGATGCCGCACACAAGACCATGGAGGCGACTCGCGAGGCGGCGGACAAGGCCATTGAGGCAGCCAAGGGAAATACTGGCGGCGAGAAGAGCGGCAATCCCAAATAAGCTCGGCGCGGAGCCAGGCTTTGTCAGCCTGGGAAGCCAGCCGCGCTGCGGCTTCCCAGGATCCGTCAGTTCGGTCAGGACCCGGCCTGCCCTTGGTCGAATCATGCATTGCCAAATGCGCTTGATGGCCTAGCCTGAACTTATGCCGCCGTATTCTGCCGACGGCGATTCCGGTCACACGCACAGAAGAACAACACCAACCACCGCCAGGCCGGACGCTCCCGCCTTTCTCAAGGCACCAACCAAAGGAGAACGAAGATGGTGATGGCCTGTGACCTGAGTTTCGACCGCGAACGGCTGAAGGACGAAATCCGTTCGACCTATGCGCGGGTTGCCGTGGAGCCGGACGGCGATTTCCATTTTCATCGCGGCCCGGCCTATGCCGCCTCGATGCTCGGCTACGACCGTGCCGAACTCGACGAACTGCCGGACTTTGTTACCGCGCCCTTCGCGGGCGTGGGCAATCCCCTGCGGCCCCGTGTGCTGCCTGCCGCCGCCAGGGTCATCGACCTCGGCTCAGGCAGCGGCATGGACTGCCTGCTTGCCGGCCGCCGTGTAGGCCCGCAGGGCGAAGTCATCGGCTTCGACATGACCAATGCCATGCTCGAAAAAGCCAGGGCAGGTGCGAAAGCCGCCGGCATGAGCCAGGTGCGCTTCGAAAAGGCCGACATATCCCGGCTGCCGCTCGACGACGCATCGGTGGACGTGGCCATCTCCAACGGCGTGATCAATCTCTGCCCGGACAAGCAGCAGGTATTTAACGAGCTCTATCGTGTGGTGCGCCGCGGTGGGCGGGTGCAGTTCGCGGACATTGTCATCGAAACCGAACTTTCCCAGGCTGCGCTCAACGACATTGATCTGTGGGTCGGCTGAATCGCGGGTGCTCTGCAGTCTGCAGGCTATCTCGCGGCGCTTGCCGAAGCCGGATTCAAACGGGCCGAAGTGGTTGAGTACTTCGATTCCTTCGCCGGCACCAGCAAGGAAAAAACCGCGCGCAAATACGGCGTGCGCGGGGCGAACTTCATTGCCTACAAGGACTAGGTCGGCGAGTCGGGGATTTCCGGCTCGACCAGCTGTGCCAGCAGCATGAGCGATTCCTGCCAGCCAAGATAACAGGCTTCGGCAGGAATCGCCTCGGGTATCCCTTCCTGCACGATGTTCAATTCGGTGCCGCAGGACACCTGTTTCAACGTGATCGTCGTCACCATTTCCCCCGGCAGGTTGGGATCGTCAAAGACATCCGTATGGCGAATGCGCTCGTTCGGCACCAACTCGACATACCTGCCCCCGAAAGCGTGCGTCTGACCGGTGCCAATGCTGGTGAACGACATTCTGTACGAACCCCCCTCGCGCGCATCCAGCGCATGCACCCTGCCTGTAAAACCGTGCGGCGGCAGCCATTTGACCAGAGCGTCGGCATCCAGGAACGCACGGTAGATTCTCTCGGGCGGCGCGCGCAGCACACGGTGAAGGCGGACGGTATGGGCAGGCATGAGGCACTCCTTTCGATGAATGGTCTATCGCAGAAAATTGGGCTTGAAGGCATTTGACCAGCATAGACCAGGGCCTGGCCGTCAAGGTAAAACACTTCACGCGCCGGTCTTTACATCCCCGATTAAGCCCCGACACCTGCAGACGCTGGCAGAAAACCTCGATCGCAGGTGGCTTCGCCGGGAATTCAGGCGCATCAAACACACCGACTGGCGGCGTCCCATTAGTGCTTTCGGGCCATTTAGCGCTTTGCTTTAGTGCTTTAGTGTTCGCCCGATGAGTTGTCCGGCCTTAAGGGCTTGCATGCTCGAAAATCCAGGAAGGGGAAAGGCATGTTGAATCGAATCGAGAACCGTGTAAGAAAGACGTTTGGCGCCACACCGCTGTTTCGTTTGATGAGCCCCCGAAAAACACACATCTATTGCATAGGCGCGGCGAAATCCGGAACCCACTCCATCGCGGCGATGTTCGATGACCAGCTGCGCTGCGCCCATGAGCCGGAAAGCGACCAGGTGATAGACCTGATTCTCGATGTTGATGCAGGCCGCGTGGACGAAGCGGAGCTTGGCCGCTTCCTGTTGAAACGCGACCGAAGGTTGTGGCTTGATATCGACTCCTCGCAGCTGAACTTCTTTTTCATCAGGAAGCTGACAGCGCTATTCCCTGAAGCGAAGTTTGTTTTAACCATTCGCGATCCGTATTCATGGCTTGATTCGTTCATGAACCATCAGCTTGCGCGCGGCGGATCGGATACGTGGGTCAGACTGCGCAATTACCGATTCCGGCCGGAGTTGTACACCCACCAGGAAGGCGAAACAGTGCTGAAGGAAAACGGCCTCTACACGCTGGACGGATACCTCTCTTACTGGGGTCACCACAACCGGACGGTCATCGAAAGCGTTCCACAGGACCGACTGCTGATTGTCCGCACCGACAAGATAACCGAAAGCGCCGAAAAGATTGCGGCATTTGCCGGCGTTCCGGCCAGCCATCTCAGAAGGGAGGAGTCGCACGCTTTCAAGGCAAAGGAAAGGTTCGGGCTGGTTGGCCAGATAGACCCGGCCTATCTTCAGCAAAAGGTCAACATGCATTGCGGCGAACTGGTTGACCGGTTCTTTCCGGAGATCCGGTCAAAACCCGGCAGCTATTCCGCTGCCGCAGAATAAACGCATGTGAATCAACTCGTGTTTGAAACGCTTTTCTCAAGCTGGGGCGCGCGCTGTCCATTCATCCGGAAAAGAATTGTCATCTTGTTTCCTCTAGACATTTCGCAGCTGGCAATAAGTCTCCCGG
>DAIMZB010000082.1:0-7115 GCA_036734185.1 Thiobacillaceae bacterium
GGCTTGGCCATCGGCAGCTTTCTGAACGTGGTGATCCACCGCCTGCCGCGCATGCTGGAGGCGGAATGGCAGGCGCAATGCGCCGAACTCCGGGGTGAAACCCGCGGAGCGCCCCAGGTCTACAACCTTTCGGTTCCGCGCTCGGCCTGCCCGACATGCGGCCACAGGATTTCCGCGCTCGAAAACATTCCCGTGCTGTCATGGCTTTGGCTGCGAGGCCTGTGCTCCGGCTGCGGTACCCGCATCAGCATGCGATATCCCCTGGTTGAACTGCTGACTGCGGGGTTGTCTGCCGCGGCGGCATGGAAATTCGGCTATGGCATGGCCGCGGCCGGCGCCATCCTGCTTGTGTGGGCGCTCGTCGCACTGGCCTTTATTGACCTGGACACCACGCTGTTGCCTGATGCCATTACGCTGCCTCTGATCTGGGGCGGGCTGCTGTTCAATCTGTTCGGTGTTTTTGTCGGCCTGCGCTCAGCCGTGGTCGGGGCCATGGCCGGTTATCTTTTCCTGTGGAGCGTTTACTGGCTGTTCAAGCTGGCAACTGGCAAGGAGGGCATGGGGTATGGGGACTTCAAACTGCTGGCTGCAATCGGTGCATGGCTGGGCTGGGAACTGCTGCCGCTGACCATCCTGATGTCCTCGGCAGTCGGCGCGATTGCCGGCATTGCCATGGTGATCTTCGTCAAGCATGACCGCCGCGTGCCCATTCCCTTTGGCCCTTATCTTGCCGGCGGTGGCTTGGTTGCCCTGTTTTTCGGGGGCGCCATCATGCGTGCCTATCTCGGCGCCGTCTGATGCTCAAGATTGGCGTTACCGGCGGCCTGGGCGCAGGGAAGACCACGGCAAGCCAGATGTTTGCCCGCCTGGGGGCGGCCGTCATCGATACCGATGAGATATCGCGTGAACTGACCGCAGCTGGCGGGCTTGCTCTGCCGGCAATATGGGAACATTTTGGAAACGGCGTCTTCCTGCCCGATGGCAGCCTTGATCGGGCGGCGCTGCGCGGGCAAATTCTTGCGGACGATGCCGCCAGGCGCCGCCTCGAACAGATTCTGCATCCCCTCATCCGCGCCGAAGCCGGGCGCAGGCTGGCGGCCGTCGGCGCGCCCTATGCGCTTGTCGTTGTTCCCCTGTTGGTGGAGACGGGTACTTATGATGACTTGCTAGACCGCGTCCTGGTGGTGGATTGTGCGGAGGACACCCAGTTCCAGCGCGCACGCGCCAGGGGAGGGTGGTCCGATCAGGAAGTTCGCGCAATGATGGCGAAGCAGGCCAGCCGCCAGAACCGGCTGGCGCGGGCGGATGACATCATCAGCACCGACTGCGACATGGCGGCGCTAAGCGCCCAAGTTGCTGCGATGGATCAAAAATACCGCACGCTGGCGGCTCAAATGCTTTGATTTTGCACGGCAATCGGTGAAAATCGGTAAAACCTCATTCCCCGGCTGCGTGTGATCCGCTACGAATACCCCCTTAATGAACGTGTCCGCACCCTGTTGCGGCTGGAAGATCTGTTCGACCGGCTGGACTGGCTCGTCGGCGGGGAACATCCCTACAACCACCATGCCGCCCTGGTAACGCTGTTTGAAATCGCCGATGTCGCCGCCCGCGGGGACCTCAAAACCGATTTGCTGCAGGAACTGGAGCGGCAGCGCTCCGCACTTTCCGCGCTGCGCAACAATCCCGATGTGGAGCAGGCCAGGCTGGATGGCGTGCTGCACGAAATCGACCAGGCGTACGCGGGTATACATCGGCTGGCAGGCCGAATCGGCCAGCACCTGAAAGAGGACGAGTGGCTCAATGCCGTGCGGCAGCGCGCGATCATCCCGGGCGGCCTGTGCGAGTTCGACCTGCCCGCCTATCACCGCTGGCAGCACGAGCCGGCCGAATTGCGGCGCAGGAATCTCGACCAGTGGCTGGAGCCCATGCTGCCGGTTCGTTCCGGCCTGGACATCGTGTTGCGCCTGATGCGCGAAAGCTGCAGGCCGGGCATGCAGCAGGCGATCAATGGCGTCTATCAGCAGATGCTGGAGTCGGGCGCCCGCCCGGCGCAAATGATCCGGATAGGCGTGGATGAGGAGTTCTCCGGCGTGCCGGAAATTTCGGCCAACAAGTACATGCTCAATATCCGCTTTGTGCGCGTCCAGCCGGGAGAATCCAAGGTTTGTGCCGACTCCATTCCCTTTGAACTGACTTTCTGCACGCTTTGAAGGACATGCCCGAGCAGCCTCCCCAAGTCGCCTGTCCCGCTTGCGGCGCGGAAGTGGTTTGGGAACCACGCAGCAAATACCGGCCGTTTTGCAGTGAGCGCTGCAAGTTGACCGACCTCGGCCAGTGGGCGGCCGAGCGCTACCGTGTGGCAGGTGAAGCGATGGAGCAGGATCCGGCCGATGTCGCGGCCGGCAAAGACTAGCAAGCCGGAATTACCGCCTTACTTGTAGGTTTCCACACCCTGCGCGGTGCCCAGCAGCAGCACGTTGGCGCCACGTCGCGCGAACAGCCCGTTGGTCACCACGCCGGTCAGCTGGTTGATGTCGCTTTCCAGTTTCACCGGGTCCAGGATGTTCAGGCCGTGCACGTCGAGGATGACATTGCCGTTGTCCGTGGTGAAGCCCTCGCGCAGCTTGGGCTGTCCCCCAAGCTTGACCAGTTCGCGCGCGACGTAGCTGCGCGCCATGGGAATGACCTCGACCGGCAGGGGAAATTTGCCGAGCACATCCACTAGCTTGGTCTGGTCGGCCACGCAAATGAACTGGCTGGCGCAGGCTGCGACGATCTTCTCGCGCGTCAGGGCGCCGCCGCCGCCCTTGATCATGTGAAAGTTGCGCGTGATTTCGTCGGCGCCGTCCACATAAATGTCCATGCCGCCCACGCTGTTGAGGTCCAGCACCTGGATGCCGTGGGCCTTGAGCCGGCTGGCAGTGGCTTCGGAGCTCGCCACGGCGCCGTCAATGCGCCCTTTCACCTTGGCCAGCTCGTCGATGAAATAGTTGGCGGTGGAGCCGGTGCCGACGCCGATGATGCCGCCCTTGACGTACTCCACGGCTGCACGCGCAACCGCTTGCTTCATTTCGTCCTGTGTCATTTTCTCTCGTCTTTTCGTCAAAATTTCCCGAAGATTAGCCGCAAAGCGCGTTTTTCACAAACCCGAATCCTGTTAATCTTCGGCTAATGAAAACAGAAATAAACGATTACCTTGAACGCATTCTGACTGCCCGGGTCTACGATGTGGCCATCGAGTCGCCGCTGGATTTTGCGGGCAATCTTTCTCGCCGTCTGGACAATGCGGTCTACCTCAAGCGGGAGGATTTGCAGCCGGTATTTTCTTTCAAGCTGCGCGGTGCCTACAACAAAATGGCCCGCCTTAGCCTCGCCCAGCTGAAGAAGGGCGTGGTCGCGGCCTCGGCCGGCAACCATGCACAGGGGGTCGCGCTGGCCGCCCAGAAGCTTGGCGCCAAGGCCATCATCGTGATGCCGGCCACCACCCCGCAGATCAAGATCGATGCCGTTGCATCGCGCGGCGCAAAGGTCATTTTGCATGGCGACTCCTACGATGAAGCCTACGAGCACGCCATGGAACTGGCCAAGGGCGAAAAAGGCACTTTTGTCCATCCATACGACGACCCCGATGTCATCGCCGGACAGGGCACCATTGCAATGGAGATGCTGCGCCAGCACCAGGGCCCCATCCATGCCGTCTACGTGCCGGTGGGCGGCGGCGGGCTGATCGCCGGCGTTGCCGCCTACGTCAAGCGCCTGCGCCCGGAAATCAGGGTGATCGGCGTCGAACCCGAGGATGCAGACGCCATGGCACGCTCGCTTTGCCGCAATGAACGGGTCCGGCTCGAGCATGTGGGCATTTTTGCCGATGGGGTGGCGGTCAAGCAGGTGGGCAAGGAAACCTTCCGCCTGGCGCAACTCTACGTGGATGAAATCATCCGTGTCGACAACGACGCCATCTGCGCTGCAATCAAGGATGTATTTGAGGACACGCGCTCGATCCTTGAGCCGGCGGGCGCCTTGTCAGTGGCGGGCCTGAAGGCGGCAGTCGCGGGCGACAAGCTGAAGGACAAGACCCTTATCGCGATCGCGTCCGGCGCGAACATGAACTTCGACCGCCTTCGCCATGTGGCCGAACGCGCCGAGCTGGGCGAGAAGCGCGAGGCGGTTCTCGCCGTGACCATTCCCGAAACCCCGGGCAGCTTCAAGGCTTTCTGCTCGCTGCTGGGCGCGCGAAACATCACTGAATTCAATTACCGCTATGACGACCCCAAGCTGGCGCGCGTGTTCGTCGGTTTGCAAATTCAGGGCATTGGCGAAGTCCAGAAGCTGGTCGCGCAGCTGCAGAAGCACAAGCTCGATGCGATCGACCTGACGGACAACGAAATGGCGAAGCTGCATGTCCGTCATTTGGTCGGTGGGCATGCGCCGCTGGCCAACAACGAACTGATCTACCGCTTTGAATTTCCCGAACGGCCGGGTGCGCTGATGAATTTCCTCAACAGCCTGAGCCAGGACTGGAACATCAGTCTGTTCCATTACCGCAATCACGGCACCGACTATGGACGGATTCTGGTGGGCATTCAGGTGCCGCCCAAAGAAAAGCCCAGCTTCCGTAAGTTCCTCGACAAGCTGGGCTACAGGTACTGGGATGAGACGCGCAATCCCGCCTACAAGCTCTTCCTGGCCTGAGGCTATGGCCTCGTCGCGTCGTTTATTCTTTTTTTGCTTCGCAGGTGTTCATTTTCAGAATGCTGTAGGCGGGGCAGAATCGGAAAATTCCCGTGGCCAGCGGCAACACGCCTATCAGGGCCCACTGCGGGCCGCCCAGCAGCCACCAGATAATCAATGCACTGCCAGCGGCGATGCGAATGTAGCGGTCGGTGTTGCCAATGTTTGCCGTCATATTGTCCTCCATGTTTTCAAGAAATGCCTTGCCCGCCCCCTGTTGTCCGCGGTGCGCGAAGGCAGGCTTAGTATAGTCAAATCGCTCACGGTGCTGTTTGCTTTGTTGGCGGCGACTGTTCCGGCGAGGGCGGACGTCGGGGACAACTTCCTTTCCGCGCGCGAGGCCTGGGCCAAGGGCGACATGCGGCGATTTGAACAGTTTGCCGCAAAAGTCCCCGACAGTTTTGCTCTGCGGCCATACATTGAGTACTGGAAAGTGGCGCGTCAGCTGGGAGACGACTCCAGGGTCGCGGATTTCCTGTCGTCCTATCCGGATACCTGGCTTGCTGAAAGGCTGCGCAACGAATGGCTTAAGGAACTTGGCCGGCGCGAGAACTGGACGGCCTATCTGGCTGAGTTTCCTCGCCTCGCCAGGCCGGAAATGACCCACGTGTGCCTTGCGCGGCGCGCGGAACTGGCACTCGGCAAGCGGAGCGGCCTGAGTGCTGCGGTCGGATTGTGGTTCACCGGCAGCGACCTGCCGTCAACTTGCGGGCCGCTGTTTGCGGCACTCCTGTCTCAGGGGTTGTTGACTGAGGACGACGTCTGGAAGCGCCTGCGGCTGTCGTTCGAGGCCGGGAATCCCGGGGTGGCGAAATCGCTGTTGAATTCAATCCCGCAGGAAAAACGGCCTGCAGCAGCCCGGGTGGATCGAGCGTATCAGGATCCCGCGAAATACCTCGGTGAAGCCCACGACTGGAGCAGCCGTGCACAGCGCGAAGTCGGCCTCTTTGCCCTTGCTCGGCTGGCAAAAGCCGATTCGGTTGCGGCTGCGCGCGCGCTTGAGCCGGTATTGCCCCGGCTGAGTGAGTCCGATCAGCAGTATGCGTGGGGACTGCTTGCACTTGAGGCCGCACGCCGGCACGAACCCCAGGCCTTGCCCTGGTTCCAGAAGACCGAAGGCGTCGGGCTTTCCGAGTTCCAGCGCGAATGGTGGGTGAGGGCGGCGTTGCGCGGCGGGGACTGGCGCGCAGTGCTGGCCTCGATCAATGGCATGGGCGAGGCGAACCGCAACCAGCCGGTTTGGCAGTACTGGCAGGGCAGGGCCTTCAAGGCGCTCGGCCAGACGCTGGCCGCCAACCGGGTCTTTGCACCCTTGTCGCGCGAGCCGCACTACTATGGGTTGCTGGCCGGAGAGGAGTTGGGCGCGGTTATGGGCGAGCAAACCATCAACATCAAGGTTTCCGGCGATGAGGTCGCCGCCATCGCGCGCGATGGCGGGATCGCGCGCGCGACGGCCCTGTATGAACTGGGGTTGCGCACCGAGGCCGCCAACGAGTGGTCGTGGGCCGTGCGCAATTTCAGCGACCGTCAATTGCTCGCTGCGGCCGAGCTTGCCAGGACCAAGGAATGGCATGATCGCGCCATCAATACGGCAGAGAAAACCCGCGAGCTGCATAATTTCGACCTGCGTTTTCTTTCCCCATACCGCGAAGTGGCCTCGAAGGAAGCGAAAGAAAACAAGCTGGACGAGGCCTGGGTATACGGTCTGATGCGCCAGGAAAGCCGTTTCATGAATATCGCCAAATCCGGCGTGGGGGCCTCGGGCCTGATGCAAATCATGCCGGCAACAGGGCGCTGGATTGCAAAGCGCCTGGGCATCAAGGGGTTCAACACGCACAGCCTCAGCGAGCCAGAAACCAACATCAAGTTTGGCACCTATTATTTGCGCCATGTGCAGGAGAGCCTGGATGGGCACCCTGTTCTGGCAACCGCCGCCTACAACGCGGGGCCGCGACGTGCCGACCGCTGGCGCGACAGCAAGCCCATGGAGGGCGCAATTTATATTGAAAGCATTCCGTTCGGCGAAACGCGGGACTACGTGAAGAAGGTCATGAGCAACGCCATGTACTACGCTTTGCGTTTTGGCCAGCCTTCCGTCCTGCTGGTCGATCGCCTGGGCATGATTCCCGCCCGCACACGGCCGGCTTCGCCGGTCGATTCAAACGATGCGCAGCCCAGTCTGGAACCCGGCGAGGGTGAAAGTTAAAATCCTTGCATCCAATCCATAGGTCAAGAACATGAGCTTCAATAAAATCTGCGTGCTGGGCGGATCAGGCTTTGTCGGCACGGCACTTGTTTCCGAACTGGTCGCGCGCGGCAAGCATGTCAAGGTGCTGACGCGCAGGCGCGAGCATGCCAAAGGACTGATCCTGCTGCCGACA
>DAIMZB010000083.1:0-7078 GCA_036734185.1 Thiobacillaceae bacterium
CCCGGTACCCTCAATTCCCACGAATCAAAACGCGCCCCGGCGAAAAAACCCGTGAAAAAACTGCGCCACAACGGCGCGCGCGCACGCCGTGCCGCATCAGGCGATATCGCGCCCAGCCTCACCGCTGCCGGAGTCGAAGACTTCACGGTGGGCGAAGCTGTCAAGGCGGCGCAGGCCGCCAAGGTAACCGCCATCGAGGACATCCTCGAACATGGCGCGGCGGCCAGCACCCCGGAACTGATCCAGTCGCTTGAGGCGATTTTCGCCGGCGCTTCTCCGGAGGACGCCGAGGAACTGCATCGTGCGCTGTTCAAGCAGCATCTGCCACAGGCCGGCAAGGCTCGCCACCCCGACGAAGAGCTGGCGAGCGACTGGCGGGAAGGCGGCCATCCATACAAGAACCTCATGTCGCGTAAGAATTACGAACAGCAGAAATACCGCCTTCAGGTCGAATTGCTGAAACTGCAGGCCTGGGTCAAGGAAACCGGCCAGCGCGTGGTCATCCTGTTCGAGGGACGCGACGCCGCCGGCAAGGGCGGCACCATCAAGCGCTTCATGGAGCACCTGAACCCGCGGGGCGCGCGCGTCGTGGCGCTGGAAAAACCCAGCGAGACAGAGCGCGGACAATGGTATTTCCAGCGCTATGTGCAGCATTTGCCGACGGCCGGCGAGATCGCGCTGTTCGACCGTTCCTGGTACAACCGGGCCGGGGTGGAGCGCGTGATGGGATTCTGCACCGACGATGAATACCTTGAATTCATGCGCCAGGCGCCGGAGTTCGAGCGCAACCTGGTGCGCAGCGGCATTCACCTGATCAAGTTCTGGTTTTCGGTCAGCCGTGAGGAACAGCGCCGGCGTTTCAAGGAGCGCGAAGCGCATCCGCTCAAACAGTGGAAGCTGTCTCCCATCGACCTCGCCTCCCTCGACAAATGGGACGACTACACCAAGGCCAAGGAAGCCATGTTCTTCTACACTGACACCGCCGACGCCCCCTGGACGGTGATCAAGTCCGACGACAAGAAACGCGCGCGCCTGAACGCGATGCGCTACGTGCTGCACAAACTGCCTTATTCGAACAAGGATGCCGACCAGATCGGTCCGCTTGATCCGCTTCTGGTCGGGCGCGCGCATGTCGTTTACGAACGCGGGGAACGTACCAGCAGCGCGCCGATCCTGTAGCATCCGGCACCGCGCCGCGAGTCTCATGGGCCTGATAAAATCCGGCCCATGACCAGCCACTACGCCGTATTCGGCAACCCTGTCTCCCACTCCAAATCGCCGCTTATTCACGCCGAATTTGCGCGACAAACTCGCCAGAACCTCGATTACCGCGCCATCCTCGCCCCGATAGAGGATTTTGCGGGGGAGGTGGAAAAATTCCGCCGGGCGGGCGGCCAGGGCGCCAACGTGACCGTGCCCTTCAAGGAGGCCGCTTACCGCCTGGCCACACAATTGACGCCGCGAGCGCGTGACGCCGGCGCAGTCAATACCCTGAAATTCGACCGCAACGAGATCCTTGGCGACAACACCGACGGCGCCGGCCTGGTGCGTGACCTCACCGGCAATCTGAAGCAAACGCTCACCGGCAAGCGCATCCTGCTGATGGGCGCGGGCGGCGCGGCGCGCGGGGTGACCGGGCCGCTGCTGGCCGAGAACCCGGCAGTGCTGGTGCTGGCCAATCGCACCCCGGAAAAAGCCGAACAGCTTGCAGCGCAGTTCGGCCACGCGCTCAAAGCCTCCTCCTACGCAGCCCTCGCGGGCCAGCGCTTTGACATCGTCATCAACGCCACCGCCGCCAGCCTCAAGGGCGAATTGCCGCCGCTGCCAGAGCAGCTTTTCAATCCCGACGCCCTGGCCTACGACATGATGTATGGCGTTGAAACGCCTTTCATGGCCTGGGCGGGCGAACATGGCGCGGAACGCGTGGCCGACGGCCTGGGCATGCTGGTCGAACAGGCGGCTGAAAGCTTTTTCCTCTGGCGCGGCGTGCGCCCCGATACCGCGCCGGTGATGCGCCTGCTGCGCGGCACGGCATGAAAGCCCTGCTGCAAGGCATCTGGCGGGCCGCCGCCATCCTGGTCGGGCTGTTCCTGCTCTGGCAGGTCTGGCTGTTCGCGCATGTGCTGTGGTGGGTCGACCACAACCCGACTTCCAGTTCCTTCATGCAGGCCGGGCTCGAGCGGCTGCAGGAAAAAAAACCGAATGCGGAACTGCGCCACCTGTGGGTACCCTACGAGAAAATGTCCATCCACCTGAAACGCGCCATCATCGCGGCAGAGGACGCCCGCTTTCTCGACCACGAAGGCTTTGACATCGAGGGTATCCAGAAGGCCGTGGAGAAGAACCTCAAAAAGGGCCGGCTGGTCGCCGGCGGCTCCACCATCAGCCAGCAGCTGGCAAAGAATCTGTTCCTGTCATCCGACCGCAGCTTTGTGCGCAAGGGCCAGGAAGCCATCATCACTCTGATGATCGAAACCACCTGGAGTAAGCATCGCATTCTGGAGGTGTACCTGAACGTCATCGAATGGGGCAATGGCATCTATGGCGCCGAAGCAGCATCGCGCCGCTATTTCAGGAAATCGGCTGCCGACCTCACGCCCGGTGAGGCCGCCGCACTTGCCGCCATGGTGCCGAACCCGCGCTGGTACGAGAGCCACCGTTCTTCGGCGAGCTACGCGCGCCGGGTGGCGACAATTTCGAAGCGCATGTTTCAGGTGCAAGTGCCAAAGTAGCAAATACGCCCAAGGCCGAGGAGCAGCCCCTAAGTTTCCTTGTGCTTGCGGACAATGATGCTTTGACGAAGCTTGCGATGCTCGAAATAACGAAGCGCCTGGTAGACACCAAAACCGAGCGCACACATTGCCAGCGTAAAAGCCCCGTATGAAATCGGCCACGGGATACCTGCGGTCATCATTGAAAATTCCGACATGCCGCCAATGCCGGCAATGATGTTTATCGGCACGAACACTACAGAAATCGCGGTCAGCTTCGACACCCGCTTGTTCTGATTGATGTTGATGAAACCGACGGTCGCATCCATCAAGAAGTTGATCTTGTTAAAAAGGAAAGATGTGTGACCATCAAGCGACTCAATGTCTCGCAGTATCTGCCGCGCGTCTTCATGCTGGTCAGTGGAAAGCAGCCGTCCCCGCATCAGAAAGGAAAGCGCGCGGCGCGTATCAAGGACATTGCGGCGGATACGGCCGTTCAGGTCTTCGCCCTTGGCAATTTCAGCAAGTATCTCGGCAGCCTCGTCGTCAGTAACCTGCGGAGAGAGCACCTGACGCCCGACACGTTCGAGTTCGGCGTAGATATCCTCTAGTGCGTCCGCAGAATACTCGACATCGGCGCCATACAGGTCAAGCAGGACATCCTTGCCATCCGAGACGTACCCAGGCTGCGTACGCGCGCGCAAACGCTGCAGGCGAAAAACCGGAAGCTCCTCGTTGCGCACCGAGAAAAGTATGTTGCGATGCAATATGAAAGCCACCGCTACGTTGCGGGAATCGCCTTGCTTGTCGAGCAAAAAATCCGAACTAAGATGCACGGAGTCGTTGTCGTCGACATAAAAGCGCGCGCTTTCCTCGATGTCGGTAACATCCTCCGGATCGGGCAAATAAAGCTCAAAAAACTCACCCACCCAGGCACGCACACTGGCGCTGGGCGCCACCAAATCAATCCAGATCGGACTAACTCTGGCCAAATCAGAACGATTCTCGATGCGAACCTGGCTTAACCGGCCGTTTTTCAACTCAAAAGCCGAGAGCATGTTATGCGCACTGCTATGAGGGCGCGCCGCAAGAAGCTCTGCCCGCACATCGTCAGAGGCCAGCTCCAGTACAAGTTCACAACGGCTTTCCTCGACCTCCTGCCAGGCAGCAAGTCGGTCTTCATCCGGCAACGCCTCAAGAACTCGAGCGATCTCGCTTACCGAAAGGCGGCGCAAGAGATTGTGCAGTTCGACCAAATGCTGGCGGTGCACCAACCCCTCGACCAGCGCGTGATGCGGCATGTCCTGTTTCTGGACTACCGCTTCGACACGCCGCTGACGCGCAAGCAACAACTGCACATCACCCAAGTGCTGTTCAAAGAGGTTTTGCGCGCGCGGACGCTGATCAACTATTTCCGACATGGGATATATTCTACGTTAACCGCCAATATTTATAGCATGGCGGAATGCCTGTCCGGGCACGAAATAGTCGGCCTTGCCAGGACCGGCCAGGTTCCTGTGGCTCCTACGCAAAGCCCAGTGCAGTAAAATGGCTGGATTGTTTGCACCGCCACGTCCCATGACCAGAGACATCAAGCTCCCAGACTTCTCGGCAGCGCCTGCAGCTACCAACAGCATGGGTTTTTCCATTTTTCTTGGCCTCGCCACGCCGACCCTGCTTCGATGTCAAAAATAAAGCTCAAGAACGCCGCCAAAAGCCTGAAGCGCAAGGGCAGCATTGACAGCAAGACCCTCTACCTGCGGCTGCTCACCTACGCCCGACCGCACTGGAAAATCCTGCTCGCGGCGATTGTCGCCAATGCCATTACTGCCTCGCTCGAACCGATCCTACCTGCGCTATTCAAGCAGATGCTGGACGAGGGCTTTGTCGCAAAGAACCAGAGCTGGCTGATATGGATGCCGGTCGGAATCGTGGTGATTCTCCTGCTGCGCGGGCTGGCCGGTTTTGCCTCCAGCTACGCCATTGCCTGGATCGATACCCGGCTGGTGCAGGACTTGCGCGAAGCCATGCACAAGAAGCTGCTCAGCATGCCCGTCACCTACTTCGACAACGTCAGCACCAGCCAGCTGACCGCACATGTCGCATTCAATGTCGGTCAGGTCATGAAGGCCACCACTACCGGCCTGACCGCGCTGACCAAGGACACGCTCACCATCATTGCCCTGATGGGCTACCTGCTGTGGGTCAACTGGCAGCTCACCCTGATCATTTTCGTCGCCTTTCCGCCCATTGTCTTTGCCGTGCGCAAGGTCGGCAAACGACTGCGCGCGCTCTCGCGCGCCTCACAAAACAATGTCGGCATGCTCACCGAGGCGCTGAGCGAGTCGCTTTCCGCGCACAGGCTGGTGCGCATCTTCGACGCCAAACCTTATGAAATCGAGCGCTTCCACGAGCGCGCCAACACTTCGCGCAAGCTGGAAATGAAACGTGTCGTCGCGCTCGGCGCAAACACCCCCATCGTCGAAGTGCTTGCCGCGCTCCCGCTGGCCGTCATTTTCTACATCGCCATGCATCAGGCGATCGCCGAACAGACCACGGTCGGCGGCTTCGTCTCCTTTTTCATCGCCATGATGCTGCTGTTTCCGCCCCTGAAACGGCTGACCACGCTGAATGACATCCTGCAGCGCGGGCTGGCATCGGCCGAAGTGGTTTTTGAAGTGCTCGACGACACTCCCGAGGCAGACCATGGCACGCGCGAGGCCGGCCGGCTCTCCGGCGACATCCGTCTCGACCGCGTCAGCCTGGTCTACCCTGGCAAGCCCCAGCCCGCACTTGCAGACATCAGCCTGCACATCCAGCCCGGCGAAACCCTTGCCCTGGTGGGCGGTTCGGGCGCGGGCAAAACCAGCCTGGTCAGCCTGCTTCCCCGCTTCTATGCACCCAGCGAGGGGCGCCTGCTGTTCGACGACATCGCCGCTGAGGAATACACCCTCGCCAGCCTGCGCGCCAACATCGCCAGCGTGTCGCAGGAAATTGTGCTGTTCAACGACACCCTGCGCGCCAACATCGCCTATGGCGCCAAGCGTGGCGCCTCCGATGCCGAAATCCGCCAGGCGGCGGAGGCCGCCCATGCCTGGGAATTCATCGAGCGCCAGCCACAGGGGCTCGACACCATGGTGGGCGAAAACGGCGTCAAGCTCTCGGGCGGCCAGCGTCAGCGCGTCGCCATCGCGCGCGCCCTTTTGAAGAACCCCCCCATCCTCATCCTCGACGAGGCCACTTCAGCGCTCGACACCGAATCCGAACGCCACGTGCAGGCCGCGCTCGAAAACCTGATGCAGGGGCGCACCACCATCGTCATCGCGCACCGGCTGTCGACCATCGTGAAAGCGGACCGCATCGTGGTCATGGAGCACGGGCGCATCGTTGAAACCGGCAAGCATGATGAACTGCTGGCCGCGAATGGCCGCTATGCCCAGCTTTACCACATGCAATTCTCCCAATCCCATGGCTGAGCCGATGCAACCTTCACGCTCGCTTCTCTCCGCCGCCGGGCGCGCGATCGGCGACTTCGACATGATCCGTGACGGCGACCGCGTGTTGCTGGGTCTTTCCGGCGGCAAGGACTCGCTTTCGCTGCTGCATGTGCTGCTCCATCTGCAGAAAAAGGCGCCGGTGAAATTCGAGCTGGCCGCCGCGACCGTCGACCCCTGTTCGCCCGAATTCGACCCCAGCCCGCTCAAGGGCTACATGGCCGAACTGGGCGTGCCGTATTTTTACGACCGCCAGGACATCGTCGGCGAAGCGCAGAAAACCCTGACGAGGGACAGTGATTCCTTCTGCGCGTATTGCTCAAGAATGCGCCGCGGCATCCTCTATCGCACCGCCCGCGAACAGAAATACAACGTGCTGGCGCTGGCGCAGCACCTGGACGACCTGGCCGAGACCCTGATGATGTCGATGTTTTTCGGCGGCAAGCTGCGCACCATGCAGGCGCACTACCTGATCGACGCTGGCGACCTGCGCGTGATCCGTCCCTTCGTCTACGCACGCGAGCGTCAGACCCGCGACTTCGCGCAAAAATCCGGGCTGCCGGTCATCAGCGAGAACTGCCCTGCCTGCTTCTCGGTACCGACCCAGCGTTTCGCCATGAAACAGCTGCTGGCGGAGCAGGAGAAAATGCATCCCAAGCTGTTCGCCAGCCTGATGACGGCGATGAAGCCGCTGATGGGCACGCCGCCGGCCGAGCCGTTGCCCCGGTCCTGACGGAGGGCAAGCCGGGCGCCACACGCTGCAGCGCGAACCCGAGGCAGTCTGATCGGCAGGCCAATCGACTGGCCCAAAGAGCCCAAGTAAAATACTTCGGTTATCTTCTCATTCCCAGGACATCATGCTCGTATCCAACC